>JBAWVV010000110.1:0-11795 GCA_037147115.1 Planctomycetia bacterium
GGGCGATCACCGCGCCCAGGTAGGTGCCGTGCTGGCTCTCCACCATGCCGATACCGGCCAGCGTCGTCCAGGCCAGGTGACAGTCGGGGTTCTCCACCTCCGCGACCCGCGCCGCATAGGCGTAGGCCTCCAGGGCGCTGATCGGTAGGCCCAAGGCCGGGGCGCGCTGCTCGGCCCACCCTCGCAACTGATCGGCCGGGCGGCCGGCGGCGTGGGTGTCGATTGCGGGCACCGGGTCACCGGCCGGCGGGGGGGCGCCCTCGGGGGAGTCCGTGGACGAAGGCCATCGAAGGCCTTGTTCACGGACGACTCAGGAGGATTCGTTCGTCGACGTCGCATCTGGCGTGGCAGCGGTGGGAGCTGCGTGCGGCGTGACCTCGGCCTCGGTCGGGTCGATTCGGCCGAGCATCGCCGCCGGGATCCGGCAGTGGACCGTGACGGAGTCTTCGTCGAAGTGGCGGGAGAGAACCTCGCCATGCGCCGACAGCCAGGCCAGGAGCCGGCCGTTGCTGGCGGAGGTGCGGACGTCGACGTCACCGAAGTTGCGGCCGAGGCAATCGCTCGTCGCCCGAAGGAGGTCCGCGATCCCCAGTCCACTCCGCGCCGAGATCCGGATGGCGTGTGGGTAGCGGTCGAGGAGGGCTTCGAGGCGCTCCCGATCGGCGATGGCGTCGACCTTGTTGAGCACCAGGAGCGTGTCCTTCTCGTCGACGCCGAGATCAGTGAGGACGCCGCGGACGGCCGCGATCTGCGCGTCGACCAGATCGCTCGAGGCGTCGGCGACATGGAGGAGGAGATCGGCCTGGCGAGTCTCCTCGAGCGTCGCCCGGAAGCTGGCGATCAGCCGGTGGGGAAGCTCGCGAATGAAGCCGACGGTGTCGGAGAGGAGGACCGGGCCCCAGCCGTCGAGCTTCCAACGGCGCGTGCGCGTGTCGAGGGTGGCGAACAGCTTGTCGGCTGCCAGGACGTCGGCGCCCGTCAGCCGATTCAGCAGCGTGCTCTTGCCGGCATTGGTGTAGCCAACGAGGGAGACGGTCATGTGGTCCTGGCGGGCCTTCACCTGCCGCTCTTTCCGGCCGTGGATCTCGGCGACTTCGGCGCGGAGATCGTGGATCCGCTTCTCGACGAGCCGGCGATCGACCTCGAGCTGCTTCTCGCCCGGCCCACGCATGCCGATCCCCATCTTGAGACGCGACAGATGCGTCCACATCTGCTTGAGCCTCGGCAGCGAATACTCCAGCTGCGCCAGCTCCACCGCCAGGCGGGACTCGTAGGTGCGGGCCCGCGCGGCGAAGATGTCGAGGATCACCTCGGAGCGGTCGAGGACCTTCGTCTTCAACTCCTCCTCGAGGTTGCGGGTCTGGGCCGGCGAGAGGTCGTTGTCGAAGATCACGACGTCGGCGTCGTGGTGGGCGACGAGCCCGGCCAGCTCCGTCACCTTCCCCTTGCCGAGATAGGTCGTCTGATCGGGGCTCTCACGCCGCTGCGTCATCTCGGCGACGACCTCCGCCCCCGCCGATTCCGCCAGGCCACGGATCTCATCGAGCGGGTCGTGGGTGTCGACAGGGGCGTGGAGGAGCACGCCGACCACCACTGCCCGTTCACTCTGCACACTTTTGCTGCGGACCGTTGTCGTCATTCGTCATCCTCAGGGTCTTCGCCCAGGTTGGTGGCCAGGTAGCAACAGCTCTCCCAGCGGCGCGTGTCGAGGAGGCCATCGGCGACCCCGTCTTTCACCGCGCAGTCGGCTTCGTGGCTGTGGGTGCAGTCGGGAAAGCGGCAGAGATTGGCCAGGGGGCGCAGATCGCGGAAGGCCGCCGGCACCTCGGCTGGCACGATGTCCCACAGCTGGAACTGCCGAACGCCCGGGGTGTCGACGAACGCCCCGCCGAGCCGGTGGGGGATGAGCCGTGCCGTCGTCGTCGTGTGGCGCCCCTTGTCGTTGTCGCGACTTACTTCCGCGACGGGGAGGACGAGATCGGGCTCGAGCCGATTGAGCAGCGACGACTTGCCGACGCCGCTCTGGCCGACGATGGCACTGACGACGCCGCGGAGCTCGGCGCGGAGCCGCTCGAGCCCCATTCCGGTAACGGTCGAGCAGAGCACGACCCGGTATCCCATCCGTGCGTAAACGCCCGCGAGCGGAACGAGGCTGGCCGGGGGAACGAGATCGGCCTTGTTGAGGCAGATCAAGGGGCGGATGCCGGCGCACTCTGCGGCGACGAGCATCCGGTCGATGAGCCCCGGCTTGAGGTGCGGCTGGGCGGCGCTGCCGACGATCACCACCTGATCGACATTGGCGACGATCACGTGACGGCGTCCGCGGCTGTTCCGCGCCAGTTCGTTGCGCCGCGGATCGACGGAATGGATCGTCGCGTCCTGCCGGATGCCGTCGGGGGCTGTCGTCGGGAGCGCGTGGGCGGAGAGATCGGTGACCGCCGCCTGCCGCACCGTGACCCGGTCTCCGGCGACCACCGGATGCCGCTGGTCGATCGCCATCGTCCGCAGGACACGACGGGTGGTGCAGCGGACAACATGCCCGTCGTCCCGGCGGACGAAGCTCTCCAGCCCGTGGACATGGAGCACCTGCCCGCGCCAGCTGTCGATGGCGACGTCGGTGCCCGGCTCGATGACCGTCCGCTTGCGCGTCAGATCCCCCTTGCCGGAGAGGCGCTCGGAGGTCGCCATGTCGGCGAGGCCGTCGGGATCGTCACCGAGCGATCGCGTCAGGTTGCCATCGCGCCGCCGGACGGAGCGATTCTTGCGGAAGTCGATCCGTATCTTGCGGGGTTTCGCCATGCAGCCGATCAGGGGCGATCCCCACGCTTCCCCGCGGAGGGCGGGTCAGGGCGACGGCCGGCGGGCCCGGGGGCCGAGGAGAAGGTGGGTGCGCTGCGGCGCGATTCGAGCCCCGCGCTCTCCAAGAGGCTCTTCCCCCAGAGATTCACCGGGACACTGTCGGCCGGCGCCGCCACGGCGCCATTCTTCGAGGGCTCGTAGGTGATTTCGAAGTGGTGGCGGGCCACGGTGAGCTTGTCGCCCGGATCGAGCCGCTTCTCGCTGACGCGCACCCCATTGACCTTCGTGCCGTTGCTGCTGGCGAGATCTTTGATGAACCAATAGCCATCGACGAGCGTCAGCTCGCAATGGGACCCGGACACGTTCGGGAAACGGAGGACGATGTCCGCGCTTTCCCGCCGCCCTACAACGAGGACCGGCTTGAACAACGGAATCGGATCTCCGCCCCCTTGGGGGATCAGTTCGCCGTACATGGGTCTGGATACGTTCCTTCTTCGGCGGTGGTTCGCGCCGCAGGACGGGCAGACGACTCCAAAATCTACGCCCTTCCGGACGGATGGTCAAAAAGTCTTCGTCCCTCCGGGGTGGTATGGTTGGGGGAACGGGTCCCGGGAGAGGGAACGGGGCGGAACGGATGGCCGCCGGTCGGGAGAGTCCACGTGGCGCTCGGAAGGGTTGCCGCGTGGGAACGCCCCGACGGGAGGAAAGTCCGGGCTCCACAGGGTGCGATGGTGGGTAACGCCCACCGGCCGCGAGGCCAGGGAAAGTGCCACAGAAAACAGACCGCCGGCGGGGAAACCCGTCGGTAAGGGTGAAACGGTGAGGTAAGAGCTCACCAGCGGACCGGGTGACCGGTCCGGCTCGGTAAACCCCATCGGGAGCAAGGCCAAGCAGGGGGGAGTCGGCCGCAAGGTCGCCACGGAACGGCCCGTTCCGTCCCACCCCCGGGTCGGCTGCCAGAGGCGCCGGGTAACCGGCGTCCTAGAGAAATGGTCATCACCGTGCCGCCTCCGGCGGTGCGGAACAAAACCCGGCTTACAGGTCCGCCCCGTCCCTCTCCCCGGCCCCGTTCCCCGCCGGCCGGCATCATCCGGCCATCTCCTCCGCGGCGCTCCGGGCGGGCGTCAGGTCCTTCCGATCGTCCTCGTCGAGGATCTTGAGCAGTTTGGAGATGCAGAGGGTGTTGATGCTGACGCGCATGTCGTCCGCCTCCGCCTTGAGCGATTCATGGAGGGAGCGGGGCATCCGCACCGTCACCACCCGCTGGGCCTCCCGGCTGGTGGGGCGCTCGCGTTGCCGGTTGCGGAGGTCGTCGAGCATCTCCCGGATCCGGGCGTAGTGCGGTGAGCACTCGAAGTGGGAGAGAGCCGTGGCGCTGGGGAAGGAGCGGCGCACGATCCCCTCGACCCCCAGCACCTCGCGGAAGAAGACGACCCAGTCCGGCCCCATGGCGTGAAGCCGCTCAGCAACCTGGAGAACGGAGGTCGCCTGGGGATCGATGGACTCTGGGACGGTGGACTGGACTTCGGACCTGCTCGCCATGTTTGGTGACCCTGCGGAACGCGCGGACGGGCCGGCAGGGCCCTCCGTGGGCCAACCGGTAACGTCATGCTGGCGCTGCGGTCAAGTCGCAGCAGCAAGTGACAGCAGGGAAACGACTTGCGTCAAACGGACCGAGGCCGAGACATTTCTGCGCAGCGATGCTCATCGGAGAGGCAGTGGGTGGAGTGCCACAAAAAGAGGCAGCTCGCCGGAGTCGCATTTCCCAACTGTCCTGGTTGTGAGGCCGAGGAAAAGGGGCTCAAGTCCAGCCTTCAGGCCGGTGGAGCATGGCGATGGGCCCTGCGCTCGGCCCATCGGACGACGGCCGGGGTCGGGTCGAGGCCGGTGACCGAGGCAAGTCCCCGCCATCCCGGGACGGCGTTCACCTCGAGCACGAGGGGATCTCCGCCGGCGTCTGGAACGAGATCGACCCCAGCCACCTCCACCCCCAGCAGGGCCGAGGTCCGGCGGGCGAGATCGACCCAGCCCGGGGGGGGCTCGAAAGGCTCTCCGATCCCGCCCCGCGCGAGGTTCGTTCGCCAGTCGGTCGCCGACCGGCGCCGGATCGAGAACACCTCCTCCCCGACCAGCAGGATCCGCGCGTCCCAGCCGGCGTGCGGAATGAATTCCTGGAGGTAGGTGGCCGCCCCTTCCGGGGCCTCGGCGGCGGCGGCCAAGAGCGGGCGGAGCAGCGCCTCGGAGTCGATCCGTTCGATCCCCCGTCCGCACGACCCGAACAGCGGCTTCACAACGGCGTCGCCGCCGAGTGTCTCCCAGGCGCGGCGGATGCCAGCTGGGTCTTGGGCCACGATCGTCCGCGGGACCCGGATCCCGGCCGCCGCGAGCCGGGACAGGGAGAGGTATTTATCGATCGCCGTCTCGAGGGCCCTGGGGCTATTGATCACCGGCGTGCCGCGCTCGGCGAGCCGGCCGAGGAGGTCCATCCGCAGAATCACCTCCTCGAGCCGGCCGGCTGGCATCCCGCGGACGATGACGGCGTCGGCGGCGTCGATCGTGTCGGGGAGGAAGATGTCCGTCCGGCATGGCTCGGGGAGCGACGTCGCCCGCTCCGCTTCCGCCCCAGCCGGCGCGACGAAGGCGCCGAGCTGACGCCATTCCACCACCGAGACAGCGTGGCCGCGCGACTCCGCCACCGCGTGGATCCGTCCGACATGCCAGGCCCCCGGGGAACCGATCACCACCAGTCGCATTCCATTTGTTCTCCGGCTCACGCCCCGCCGAACGACGTTTGCACTACATCGGCCATGATCGAGCCAGCCCGATGACGGACGCCGGTGTCGAGGTTGACCAGTTCGACGACGGCCGGCGCGAAGAGGGCGGGGTCGAGTTTGTAGAAGTCGCAGCCCACCTCCTCAAACAAGCTCCGGAACGGTCGGCCATGCGAGGCCGATGCCCCGCTGACCATCGCGCTGGCGAGGTCATCGAGGCCGGCGTCGGGCCCGGTAACCTCGAGCACGACCTGGCTCCCGTAAAGGATGGCGTCGTTGGTGCGCCCGATCGACTCGAGGTCGTCGGGCGGGGCCGGCACCGGCGGCAGCGGCGCCCGGCCGAGGCCGGCGCGGATCCGGGAGAGGTCGAAGTGGAGATCGTGGAGCTTGTGGAGCGCGGTCTCGAGTGACCGGGCGACGACCTGGAGCGTCCCAGCCGAGCTCGCGGTGCGCGCGACGAGGAGGAGAAGGCGATCGGGGGAAACGCCCGCTTCGGTGGCCAGCCGCAGGCAGACGTCGTCAGGTGGAAGCTTTGATGATTCGAGGATGCCCACCGCGACGTCGGCACGCTCGCGAAGGCCGATGTCGTCATACAGATCCTCGCGACCGATCGCCGCCCGCAACGGGCCGCTCGCCATGGCAAAGTATTTCCCTTCCGACACCTTCCAGCCGGCGTACTGCGAGGCGAGGCAGGCGGCGATCGGCGCCAGGCTCTCCACGGCGACGATTCCCCAGGGACAGCGCCCCTGCCAGGGATCGAAGGCGGGGTGGATGCGACGGTGGTGGGGGGGCGTGCCCCGCGCCTCCAGCCACACCTCGCCGAGCCCGGCTAGCGCCGCGTGGGCGAGGAGCAGCCCGGCCTCGTCGCCACCGACGGCCTTCACCCCGGCGTCAATAATTTGCACACCGGCGCCGGTCCGGTGGTCGACCACCCCCAGTCGCGCGGCTTCGGCGAGCCCCGCCGCCACGATCCCGGCGGCCTGTGCGTTCAGTCCTGTCGGCATGGAATCTGCCCTCGATGAAGGGCCATTCCTTGGCCGGTGTCGTCGTGCCTGATCACGATCGTGATCGTGTTCTCCGCCGCAGGCACGTCACGCCCCGCCGGAGCGGACATAATGTCGTCGGTCGTCGCGACCGGCAATCCCGGGGCTGTCGATCGCGGTCTGGATGGCGTCTGCGCGGCCCGTGACGGGCCCTCCTCTCTCCCAGCGGGAACACGCTCGTGGCCAGCCTGACCGTCGAGAATTACGTGAAGACGATCCACCTCATTGCCACCGCCCAATCGGGGAGTCCGGTGACGACCGGTCAGGTCGCTACGGCGCTTGAGGTCTCGCCCGGCACGGTGACGAGCATGCTCAAGACCCTCGATGCGGCCCGTCTGGCAACGCACCGCCCCTATGAAGGAGTGGCGCTGACGAAGGCGGGGCGGGTGTTGGCGCTGCGCGTCATCCGTCGCCATCGCCTCCTTGAGTTGTTCCTGCTGCGGACGCTCGACATGAGTTGGGACGAGGTCCACGACGAGGCCGAGCATCTCGAGCACGCCGTCAGCGATCTGCTCGTCGATCGGATCGATGCCTTCCTCGGCCATCCCGATGTCGATCCCCACGGCGACCCGATCCCCCCCGCCGACGGTGCCGATCCGGATGATGGGCAACCCCCGGCCAGGGTTCTGGCCGACAGCGCGGCCGGCGGGCGGTTCCGGCTGACGCGCGTCCTCGATCAGTCGGCCGGATTCCTCCGCTCGCTCACCGACTCGGGGCTCGTTCTCGGCGTCGAGGGGGAGGTCGTACGGCCCCCCGACGGCGCCGGCCTGATGAGCGTGAGGATCGGCGAGCAGACAATCACGCTCTCGACCGAGGCCGCGACGAAGCTTGTTGTGGCAGAGGGATGATTCGGCCGCCGCGAATCGACGGCTGACGCGACTCAGCGCCGATCACGGGCCCGTCCGCTCCCAGACGCCCTCCTGCCCAGCGCACTCGTCGACGGCGACGACGATCTTCCCGGGGAGTGGCGTGAGTGCCGTCGCCAGGGCCGTGGTCAGCTCGTCGCCGATCCACGCGGCGATCCACTCGGCGGTGGTATTGGCCAATGGCAGAAGGACGCACTCGTCGGCGGGGAAAACCCAGCGGCGCTGTTGGAAGCGCACCGTCATCTCGGGAAGCCCGCCCGGCCCGATCGCCTCGCTCACCTCCAGGAGCCGATTGCGGGTCGGCAGGAGCATGCGATGGTCGAGGCGGGCGACGATCCGGGTGAGCGTGTCACGCAGAAGGATGAAGTCGACCACCATCCCGTGGGCATCCGGGGTGCCGTCGACCTCCACTGCTACCGTCCAATTGTGGCCATGGACCGGCTCGCAGAGGGTGTCGGTGAGGGTGATGAAATGCCCGGAACAGAAGACATGCACGGCCTTGCGGAGCCGGACGGAAAAGCGTTCCATGCTGCGTTCACCCGCGCGGTGGTGGGAAAGTCGATCGTGGCCGGTCGCCGAGCCGGCATCGCGGAGCATCGTGTTGCCGATCGGGAGTCGTCCGTCACGAAGAAGAATGTACAGCGCGGTGGCGCACAGGTCGGCCGTCGTGCCGGGATTGATGCGAACGGGGTGCCGCAGCGATCGATCGAGGTCCGCGGCGGCCTCCCGCCACGATTCCTCCGGTCGGCCGACGACCGCCGCGGCCCGGCGCGAAACCTCGGCGGCCACATCGGGGCCGTGGCGGCGGGCGATGAGCGTGTCGGGCTCACGGGCCAGTTGCAACAGGAAGGCGCGCACGATTCCCTCCCCGAGCGGCCGGCCCGCGCCGAATTGCGTGAGGAGATCGGCGACCAATCCCTCCTCGAGCGGCCCCCAACCTTCGGTCCACAGCCGGGCGATCCGGTCCTGGGGCGCTGCCGCGGCCATCGCCGCAAGGTGATCGTCCGGTGCCGGCCCCGCCAGATCCCAGCGGCCGCGCCGCCCCATCGCCCCCGGGGCCGCAAGCGTGATCGCCTCCCAGGTGTCGGCGGCATCTTGCGGCGTCAGCCGGGCAAGGACCGCGGCGACGGCGTCGGGGCGGAACGGTCGGCCAGCCTCCTCACCGGGCACGCTCGCCAGCGGTGCCGTGGCAAGGATGATGCCGAGATTGGCATTCGATCGCGTCACGCGGCGCGACGCCGACACCGCCGCGAGGATCGTCTGCCCCAGGGACTGCGACGGCGCGGCCTCGATCGCCGGCGCGATCGCCCGCCCGGCGGCGACCAATTCAGCATGGTTGAGATCGGGAAACGATGCCCCTGGGTAGACATTCCCCGGCTTCTGGGCGGTCGCCTCGAGTCGACAGGCCTCGGCGACGCACCACCCCCGAGTCCCCGGCCGGAAATGAAGGTCATCCTTCAAGGGAGGCTCCGACGACGGATCGTGAGGGGCGCTTGGCGGCATGGCGGTCGGTATCGGCGTCAGGGCCCCGGGCCGCTTCCGGTGGGGCAGCGGTCTTTGTGAGGATGAGGTGAGGGCCGGGAAGCGATTGGGTCAGGGTGGGTAAACTCACTGCGGCAGCCATGCCGTCCTCGTCGATGCCCGTTCGCCGGACAAAACTGCTTTCTTGTATCACTTTTTTTCGTTCCAAACGGACGAAACCATTAGACCGGAGCAATCCTCCCACCATGACCAACTCCGACGACCCGGCCGGCATCACCGACACCCCCGACTGCTTCATCAACCGGGAGTTGAGCTGGCTCGACTTCAATCTCCGCGTCCTCGAGGAGGCCGAGAACACCGCCAACCCCCTCATGGAACGGCTGAAGTTCCTCGCCATCTTCAGCTCGAACCTCGACGAGTTTTTCATGGTGCGCGTCTCGGGGGTGCGCGAGCAGGCGTTCGGCGAGAGCGCCCCGCAGGATACGCCCCCTGACGGCACCGGGCCGCTGGAACAGCTCCGCCATATCGCTGACCGCACCCAGGAGCTTGTCGCCCGTCAATACCGTTGCCTCGCGGAAAGCATCGCCCCGGCGATGGTCGCCGAGGGCTTTCAATTGGTGCGCTACGGTAATCTCGACGACCAGCAACTGGCCCGTGTCGACCGGTTCTTCACCGAGCGCGCGCTGCCGATCCTCACGCCGATGGCCGTCGATCCCGCCCATCCCTCACCGCGCTACCACAACCGCGGGCTGTACATCGGCGCTCAACTCGAACAGGTGAAGGGGCTCGGGCCCAAGCGGCTGTTTGCCGTCGTCCAGGTGCCGCAGGTGCTGCCGCGGTTTGTGAATGTCGGCTGCGACATCCCCGGCCAGCACCGCTTCGTCCTCCTCGAGGATCTCGTTGCGGCCCGCTTGTCGCAGCTCTTCGGTGGATTCACCGTCCTCTCTTGGACAACCTTCCGGATTACGCGAGACAGCGATCTCGAGCTCCTCGAGCAGGAGTCGGACGACATGCTGAAGCTCATCGAGGAGCGGCTCAAGGCCCGCCAGCGCGGGCAGGCAGTGCGGATCGAGGTCTCGGCCCGGTCGGCCGACGATTCGGTGGCGCGGACGATCATCGATGACGAAGAGCTCCACGACGGGCGTGGCGAAAGCTACGGCGAGGTCTACCGGATCGAGGGTCCGCTCGACCTCACCTGCCTGTGGGAGCTCCACAAGCTCCCCGGCTACCCGCTCCTCCACGACCAGCCGCTCACGCCGCGGATGCCGCGCGGCCTGCGCCGCGGGGACGACCTGTTCGCCGAAATCGCCTCGCACGATATCCTCCTCCATCATCCCTATGAATCGTTCGACCCGGTGGTCGAGTTCGTCACCCGCGCCGCCGCCGATCCGCGCGTTCTCGCTATCAAGCAGACGCTCTACCGCACCTCCGGCGATTCACCGATCTCGCGGGCGCTGATCGCCGCGGCGGAGTCGGGGAAACATGTCACGGCGCTGGTCGAGCTCAAGGCCCGGTTTGACGAGGCGAACAACGTCAGCTGGGCGCGGCAGATGGAGCGCGCTGGGGTCCATGTTGTGTTTGGGTTCCTCGACCTCAAGACCCACTGCAAGCTCTCGATGGTGGTCCGCAACGAGGGGCACGGACTGCGGCGCTACGTTCACCTCGGCACCGGCAACTACAACCCGACGACCGCCCTGCTCTACACCGATCTCGGCCTGTTCACCGCCGACGAGCAGATCGCCGAGGATGCCTCGGCGGTCTTCAATCTCCTCACCGGCTACTCGCAGGGGCACCACTGGCGGAAGCTGATCGTCGCCCCCAACGACCTCCATCGGCGGACGATCGAACTGATCGACGAGCAGGCCGAGCGGGCCCGCTCCGGCCGGCCGTCGCGGATCTTCGCCAAGCTCAATTCGCTGGTCGATCCGCACGTCATCGAGGCCCTTTACCGGGCCAGCCGGGCCGGCGTGCCGATCGACATCGTTCCCCGCGGCATTTGCTCGCTGCGGGCCGGGGTGCCGGGGTTGAGCGAGACGATCCGCGTCCGGAGCATCATCGACCGGTTCCTCGAACACAGTCGGATCTACATCTTCGGCCCCGACGAAGATGCGAAGGTTTACATCTCGAGCGCCGACTGGATGCCGCGAAATTTCTTTCGCCGGGTCGAGATCATGGTGCCGATCGAGACGCCGGCGCTCGTTACGCGGATCCTCCGCGAGATCATCCCGGTCTATCTCGCCGACAACACCCGGGCCCGCGTCATGACGCCCGACGGCAGCTTCCGGCTCATCCAGCCTGCACCAGGTGAACCGGCGGTGCGCTGCCAGTCGTACTTTCTCGACGAGAAGGGGGAGCCTCCTGTCCCGTCCGATCCGGCGCGGGGGGCTGGGAACGCCGAAGGGGGGACCGGCACCGCGCGGCGGCCCAGGCGTCCCGGGCGGAGGTGACCCGGTCGCGCCGCCGTCCGGCGCCCCTGCCTTGAAGCCCCTCCCGCCGCATTCGTAAAATGCCTGGCAATACCCGCATTCTGACGGGCTGACCAGCGACGATCATCCGAGGTGGCGGAGCCTGATGGCTGACGATCATTACCAGACGCTCGGGGTGCCGCGGACGGCATCGGCCGAGGATATTCGCAAGGCCTACCGTGAGCTAGCGCGGAAGTACCACCCCGATCTCCATCCGGACGACAACGCCGCGAAGGAGAAGTTCAAGAAGGTGCAGCTGGCCTTCGACACGCTCAACGACTCGAGCAAACGGGAGATGTACGACCGCTACGGCAGCGCCTTCGAGGGCGTCGGGGCGACCCATCAAGATCAGATGCGCATCGCGTTCCA
>JBAWVV010000111.1:0-11602 GCA_037147115.1 Planctomycetia bacterium
TCCCTGAACAGCCGGGGATGGTTCCGAGCGCATGTCGGCAGGGCCCGCGGCTCCCCGGAAGGCCCGCGGCTTCCCGGAGTGGTAGAATAGAGCCATGCCCAGCTCTCCCGCCCCCTTCCTTTTTGCCATCGTGGCGTTGGTCGCGTCGGCAGCGATCTGTCCGGCCGTGGCCGAGGATCACCCCGGCGCGGCGATCTACCGCGAGCACTGTCTCCGCTGCCACGGCGACGCCGGCGTCGGCACGCCGGCGGCTCCAGCGCCGCTCGTCGGCGATCGCTCGGTCGGGCAGTTGACCCGGTATGTCTCCGACACCATGCCGGAGGACGATCCGACCGCCGTCACCGGGGAGGCGGCCGCAGCGGTGGCGGAGTGGATCCATGGCCGCTTCTATTCGACGCTGGCCCGTGACCGCCATCGCCCGGCCCGGGTCGAACTCGCGCGGCTCACCGTCGGCCAGCACCAAAACGCCATCGCCGATCTCGTGGGCGGATTTCTCGGGCCCCTTCCCCACGTGAGCCCGGAGCGGGGGCTCCGCGGCGAGTATTTCCAGGGGCGAAATTTTGACCCCGCCCGCCGGGTCTTCGAGCGGCTCGATCCCACGGTCGGCTTCGACTTCGGCGTCGAGGGGCCCGATCCGGAGCGCTTCGAGCCGGGCCGGTTTGCCATCCGCTGGCAGGGCTCGATCGTGCCGGAGGAGTCGGGGGTGCATGAGTTCATCGTTTGCACCGAACAGGCCGTCCGGCTGCTGGTCAATCATCCCGACTGGGATGGCCCGCCGCTCATCGATGCCTGGGTGAAGTCGGGCAACGACACCGAGTACCGCGGCACGATCCACCTCCTCGCCGGTCGGCCCCACCCGCTGCGGCTGGAGTTTTCGAAGGCCAGTCAGGGGGTCGACAACCCGGTGCACGAGAAGCCGAGGCGGGCTTCGATCGAGCTCCTCTGGCGGCAGCCGCACGGGGTGGTCGAGCGGGTGCCCTCGCGGAACCTCATCCCCAAGCACTCGCCGGCGACGTTCGTCGTCACGACTCCCTTCCCTCCCGACGACCGCAGCATCGGCTACGAGCGCGGCAGCACCGTCTCGAAGGAATGGCTGGAGGCGGTCGAGGCGGCGGCCGTCGAGAGCGCCGCGGCGATCCGCGAGCGGGCCGGGCAACTGGCCGGTGTAAAGCCCGATGCCCCGGACCGGGCCGAAAGGCTGCAGGCCTTCGCCGCCACCTTCGCCGAGCGTGCTTTCCGTCGCCCCCTCGACCCTGCCCTGCGGGCCCTCGTCGGGCATCCCTTCGACGCAGCGCCCGACGTCGACGCGGCGCTCGAGCGGTCGCTCCTCCTCGCGCTCTCCTCCCCGAGGTTCCTCTTCCGCGAGCCCCCAGGGCCGACCGACGCTGGTATCGCCCCGTGGGACACCGCCGCCCGGCTGTCGTTCGGCGTCTGGGACTCAATCCCCGACGAGGCCCTCCGCACCGCGGCGGCCCGGGGCGAACTTCAGACGCCCCAGCAGGTCGAGGCCCAGGTGCGGCGAATGTCAGCCGATCGGCGGGCGATCACCAAGCTCCACACCTTCCTCCTCACCTGGCTCCGTGTCGATCGCCCCGCAGAGATCGCCAAGGATCCGTCTCGACATTCGGGATTTGATGCCGCCGTGGTAAGCGACCTTCGGACGAGCCTCCGGTTGCTCCTCGACGACATCGTGCTTCCCGCCGCCGGGCCGGCCGACTACCGGCGACTGTTCACCGCCGACGACGTGCCGATCAACGGCCGGCTGGCTCCGTTCTACGGGGTGGAACTCCCGCCCCAGGCCGAGTTCGTCCCCGTCCGTCTCGATGAAGGGAAGCGCGCCGGCGTCCTCACCCATCCCTACCTCCTCAGCGTGCTCGCCTATCCCGGCGAGAGCTCACCGATCCACCGGGGGGTGTTCCTGACGCGGGGGATTCTCGGCAATGTTCTGAAGCCGCCGGCCGAGGCAGTGGCTCCGCTCGCCCCCGATCTCCATCCCGGTCTCTCCACCCGGCAGCGCGTCACCCTGCAGACGAGCCCGGCGGCCTGCCAGGGCTGCCACGCCGTCATCAATCCGCTCGGCTTCGCTCTTGAGAACTTCGACGCCATCGGGCGCTTCCGGGGGGAGAGCGGGAGCGATGCCGCCGGGAGCTACGTGCCGCGGGAGGGGCCCGAAGTGCAGTTTGAGGGGGCGGACGGATTGGCGGCCTATCTCGTTACGAGCGCCGATGCCGAGGAGGCCTTCCTCCAATCGCTTTTTCACGCGCTGGTCAGGCAGCCGATCCGGGCCTGGGGGCCTCAGACGCTCCCCCGGCTGCGGCAGTCGTTCGCCGCCAAGGACTTCGATATCCGCGAGGCGGTGGTCGATATCATGAAGGTAGCGGCTTTTCCCCCCGTTCCACCACCTCCGGAGACGACCGATGATCACGCGCCGTGAACTGTTGCGGAAGCTCGGGGTCGGTGCGGCGGTAGCGCCGTTCCTCGGCAATCTGACCAGCTTCGCAAGCGCCGCCGCGCCGCGGCAGCGGCTCGTCATCGTCTTCAGCCCGGACGGCACCGTGCAGGAGAACTTCTGGCCGACCGCAGCTGGGTCGTTCACCGGGCCGGAAGGGGATGCCGAGACGGCGGTGGAGCTGCGTCCGATCTTCGCGCCGCTGGCCCCGTTCAAGGATCGCCTCCTCACGCTCAAGGGAGTCGGCAACAAGATCCGCGGCGACGGCGACGGCCACATGCGCGGCATCGGCTGCCTCCTCACCGGTGTCGAGCTCTTCCCTGGCAACATCCAGGGGGGGAGCGACACGCCGGCGGGCTGGTCGAGCGGACCGTCGATCGATCAGGAGATCGCCCGATTCCTCCAGGCGCGCCCGGAAACCGCCACGCGCTTCGGCTCGCTCGAGTTCGGGGTGCTCGTCCCCGACCGGGCCGACACCTGGACACGAATGGTCTATGCCGGCCCGAACAAACCGGTGGCACCGATCGACGATCCCTACCAGATGTTCGCCCGTCTCTACGGGAACGTGAAGCATCGCGAGAGTCTGCGGAGCGTGCTCGACGAAGTCCACGAGGATCTCGCCAGGGTGTCGGCAAGCTTGCCGGTGGAGGATCGGAGGCTCCTCGAGGAGCACGCCGACCTCGTCCGCGGCTTCGAACGGGAATTGGGCGCCCAGCGCGAGGTTGCCAAGCACGACGTGCCGGTCCTCGAGCCGGGCATCCTCGAGGCCAACGACCGGATGCCGACGATCAGCCGGATGCAGATTGATCTGCTCGTGGCGGCCCTCGCCGCCGACTTCGCGCGCGTCGTCACGCTCCAGTACACGAACTCCGTCGGCCAGCCACACATGAAGTGGATCGGGGTCGACGAAGGGCAGCACGATCTCTCCCACGAGCCCAACAGCAACGTCGACGCGCAGGAGAAGCTGACCCGGATCAACACCTGGTATGCCGGTGAGGTGGCCCATCTCGCGGCCCGTCTCGCCGCGACGCCAGAGCCGGGGGGGGATGGATCGATGCTCGATCACACCACGATCCTGTGGACGAACGAGCTCGGCGAGGGCAACTCGCACACGCGCGAGGACATCCCCTGGGTGATGATCGGCGGGGGCTTGGGGTTCCGCACCGGTCGGGCGCTCGAGTTTAAGTCGGTGCCCCACAACCGTCTCCTGCTCTCGCTGGCGCACGCCTTTGGGCACACCGGCCTCGAGCGCTTCGGCAATCCCGACTTCTGCGGCGACGGAGCGCTCGTGCTGGGGTGATCGGGGCCGGCGGCGTGTCAGGCGCGCCGCGGGAGCATCCGATCGGCCTCGTGGAGGACAACGAGGCTGTCGGCGCGATGGGCGAGCCGCTCGACCGCCTCGGGGTTCGCGGCGTGACCGAACTCGAGGTCCTCGACAATGCCCTGGTCGAGATCGGAGAGGAGCACAAGGCGGCGGTCGCCGAGGGCTTGGGCGAAGAACCTCGTCACCACGGCGTCGGCGATGAGGGTCGGGTCGCCCGAGGCAAGCGCCTCCCGCACCAGCGGCACCAGCGCTACCCCCTGGCGCCAGCGTTGGAACACGGGGCCGGGCGTGGCGGCGAACCGGCTGGCGAGGCAGATCGTTCCCTCCGGGTGGGTTGTCCGGGCCGCGGCCGCGACGGCTCGCACGAGGGCCCCAAGCCCGGCCTCGGGGACGGCGAGTGAGGCAATCGTCAACCGGGCCGAGCCCGGCAGCCGTGGCCGCCACAGCTCCGCATGCCGCCGGGCGTCGCGGGCAGCGGAGCGGGCCAAGCCGAACTCGATGGCGTGGAGCGTGCCGCTCCGTCCTGGCACGACGCAGAGGTTGGCCATCGTCCCGAGTTGCCAGCCGATCTCCCGGGAGCGTTCGCGGAGTGGTGCCAGGGCCTTTCGTCCACTCCGCGCAAGCTTGCGGAGCATATCGGCCCGGGCCGCCCCCGGTGCGAAGGCCGGCCAGAGTTCGCCGTCGAACGTGGCTCCCCCCAGGCCGGCGTCCCATCCATGGAGGCCGACGGTGACGACGACGTCGGCCTCGACCAGTGACCTCGCGACATGAAGCGGATTCCCTTCGGCGTCGGGGCCGAGATAGGCCGACCCCGATTCCTGGGACGGATCGAAGCGGATCGCCCCTGCGCGCGGCGACGGCGCTGCGGTGTCGGGAGGTGGGGTGAGCGGCGGGGCGTGGAGGATGGTGAGATCCCCGGCCAATACCCCTGCCGACGCCAGCCGCCCGCAGATCGTGGCGACGATCTCATCCTCCGCAGGGAGGCGGCCACAGAGGGCGAGGGCGACGCGATCGCCAGGGACGACATGGGCCACCAGCGGAGGGCCGCTCCGCGGGCTGTCGATGGCGCCTGCCACCAGCGCCGTCGCGGCAGCGCCGCCGGCTCCGGCAGGGCCGCGGACATCCAACGCGATGTCCGCCGCGGACGGCTCGAGGACGAGGGGATCGGCACAGCCGTAGTCGAGGATTATCGGTTT
The DNA here is from genome assembly GCA_037147115.1 of Planctomycetia bacterium. Lineage (GTDB taxonomy): Bacteria > Planctomycetota > Planctomycetia > Pirellulales > UBA1268 > QWOP01. Next base: position 4,970 of record JBAWVV010000111.1, read on the forward strand.
CACGGTGCTGGACGCGGAGGGGGCGGGGGGGCCGACGCGGGGGCTCATTGCAAGATTCTCTCCCAGCCGCCGGTCGGAGAACAGCAGCGGGTCTGCCGCTGCGGAAAACCCGACCGTCAGGGATTTCCCCGCCGGTATTCCTTCCCGCACCGGCACGTGCATACCTGGGAGGTGCCACGCTCATCCCCGGCATTCGAGGACGACGATGCACAACCATCATCACACCACCTCCGGGGCCCCCCGGACCTGCCAGGAGACCGCCGCCATGCCGTCACAGCCCCTCGAATCGATCCGTCGCGCCTCGGTGGTGCTGCTGCTGGTGGCCGTCGTCGGTGCCACGGCCGTTGCCCAGGATGTCGCCGTCGGCGGCGGGCGCGGCGTGCCGGTGATCGGTTCTCCGGCCGGGGCTGACTGCGAGAGCTGCCGCTCCCAGATGCGGCCCCCCTGGCATGGCAGTGCCGTGGCGGGGTACGGGCAGCGGGTTAGCCAAGGCCATGGCGTGGCCCCCTGCATGACTGGGGCGTGCGGGCCCGGCCATGCGGCCCCCTGCCGGACCTGCGGGCCGACCCCCGGCGGCCCCTGTGCGCCGGGGATCTGCGGCTCGACCGGATTCTGCCATGCCCCGGTCGGTGGGGGAGGAATGCATTATCCGCTCCCCCCTTGTCTGCCCCGGTTCCACGCCTTCCTGCGGGACGGCATGGTGCTCTCGCCGAAGCCGCTGGTGGTGCCGAAGTGCCACGAGTGCGGCGCAGTCCTCCCGACGGGCTTCTGATCGCTGCGACGGGCCGCTTCAGCCCGCCCAGAGCCGGCCCACGGCGAGCATCACCAGCGTGATCACCACGGCTCCGGCGAGGTCGATGATCGCCCCGCTGCGGATCATGTCGTGGAGGCGGATCCGTCCTGTGCCGTAGACGATGGCGTTGCACGGCGTGCTCACCGGCATCATGAATCCAAGGCTCGCCGCGAACGTGGCGGCCAGTGCCGCGGTGAGCGGATCACCGCCGCTGGCCGCAGCCAGGGCCATCGCCACCGGCACGACGATGTTCGCGCTGGCCGTGTTGCTCGTGAACTCGCTGGTGATCACCGCCATCAGCGTCGCCGCTGTGATGAGCATCACGTTCCCCGGCGGCAGCCAGCCGGTCAGGCTCTTTCCCAGGGCGTCGGCGAGCCCGGTGGAGCGGGAGAGCTCCCCGAGGGCCATGCCGCCGCCGTAGAGAAGAATGATTCCCCAGTCGATCCGCTGGGCCTCCTCCCACTGAAGCGCTCTGCGGCCTCGTCCGCCGGGGAGGATGAAGAGGAGCACGGCGCCGACGAGCGCCGCGACCCCCTCGGGAACATGCCCGGCGAACCAGGCGGGGATCGGGTGCTTCGTCCCGAGGAGGAGCCCGAGAACGCCCGGCACGATCCATAGGCAGACCGTCGTGCCGAAGGCGAAGCCCGTGCTCCTCTCGCCCACCGACCAGGTTCCCAGGCCGGTCCGCTCCCGGGCCACGAGATCCGCCACGCCGGGGAGCCGGTCGACCCCGGCCGGGAACATCCAGCCGAGGACGAGCACGGCCACGGTGGTGAGGATCGCCGCCGCCGGCACACCGATCGCGCACCAGGCGAGGAACGACACCTCGATGCCGAGCTCGTTGCGGATGAAGGCCAAGCCGATGAGGTTCGGCGGCGTCCCGATTGGCGTCGCCAGGCCGCCGATGCTCGAGGCAAAGGCGACGGCGAGCATCAGCCCGGTGGCAAAGCGCGGGTCGAGCTGCGGGCCGGCCGGAGCGACGAAGCGGTCGCCAGAGCGGGGGCTGGAGTGGGCGGCATCCTCGATCGCCGCGAGGATGCCAGCGGCGATCGTCACCATCATCGCCGTGGTGGCGGTGTTGGAGATGAAGGCGCTGATCGTCGCCGAAACAATCGCCACCGCGGCGAGGATCCGCCCGGGGTGCTCCCCCACCGCCGGCAGCCCGAGCACGGAGAACGCCAGCCGCCGGTCGAGGCCGTGGACACGGATCGCCTCGGCGAGCATGAACGATCCGATGAACAGGAAGATGAGCGGGTCGGCAAAGGGAAGGAAAACCTCCTTCGCCGGAGCCACCCCCGCCATGACGCAGGCGACCACCCCGGCTAGCGCCGTCACCGGCAGCGGCAGCGCCTCGGTTACCCACAGCACCACCACCCCGGCGAGGATCAGGGCCAGGCTCTGGGCCTCGGGGTTGAGTGGCATGGGCGTGGCTGAAAAAATCCCCCGGGGGAGCACAGGCTCCCCCGGGGGCAGTGAAGGTTTACGCGGAAATTGACCGCTGTCACCAAGTCTTGCCGAGGGCGGCTTGGGCCGCGGCCAGCCGGGCGACCGGCAGGCGGAACGGCGAGCAGCTCACGTAATCGAGACCGAGGTGGTGGCAGAAGAGGACCGAATGGGGGTCGCCGCCATGCTCGCCGCAGATCCCGAGCTTGATGTCGGGGCGCGTCTTCCGCCCCTTCTCGACAGCCATCTGCATGAGCACGCCGACGCCGGTGGTGTCGATCGAGGCGAACGGGTTCGCCTTGAAGATCCCCAGGTCGGTGTACTTCTGCAGGAAGGATCCCATGTCGTCGCGGCTCATCCCCAGGCAGGTCTGGGTCAGATCGTTGGTGCCGAAGCTGAAGAACTCGGCGCTCTCGGCGATCTCGTCGGCCGTCAGCGCGCCGCGCGGGATCTCGATCATCGTGCCGACGAGATACTTCACCTTCACCCCCGTCTCCTTCGCCACCTTCGCCGCCACGGCGTGGACGATCTCGAGCTGGTTGTCGAGCTCCTTCTTGAAGCCCACCAACGGGATCATGATCTCCGGCTTCACCTTGATGCCGTCCTTTTGCACCTTCGCGGCCGCCTCGAACACGGCCCGGGCCTGCATCTCCGAGATCTCGGGGTAGCTGACGCCGAGGCGGCAGCCGCGATGGCCGAGCATCGGATTGAACTCGTGGAGCGCCTCGACGCGGCGATGGACGACCTCGACGGAAAGCTTGAGCTTCTTCGCCAGATCAGCCTGGGCCTTCTCGTCGTGCGGCACGAATTCATGCAGCGGCGGATCGAGGAAGCGAATCGTTGCCGGGCGGCCTTCGAGGGCCCGGAAGATCCCCTCGAAATCGTCGCGCTGGTAGGGAAGGAGCTTCGCGAGGGCCGCACGACGGGCGTCGAGCGACTCGGCGAGGATCATCTCCCGCATCGCGTCGATCCGGTCACCCTCGAAGAACATATGCTCGGTGCGCGTCAGGCCGATCCCTTCGGCGCCGAAGGCGATCGCGTGCCGGACCTGCTCCGGGGTGTCGGCGTTGGTGCGAATGCCGAGCTTCCGGTGCTTGTCGGCGAGCTTCATGATGAAGGCGTAATACTTGTAGACCTCCGAGTCCTCCGGCTTCATCGTGTTGCTGACGAGCACCTGCTTGAGCTCGCTGTCGGCGGTCTTGATGGCGCCGGAGAAGACCTCGCCGGTGCTCCCGTTGATCGAGATATCTTCCCCCTCCTTGAGGGTCGTCGAGCCGCAGACGAGCGTGCCCTTGGCGTAATCGATGGAGATCGCGCCGGCACCGACGACACACACCTTCCCCATCTGTCGGGCGACGAGGGCCGCGTGGCTGGAGACACCGCCGCGGCTGGTGAGGATTCCCTCGGCCGCGATCATGCCACGGAGATCTTCGGGGCTCGTCTCGACGCGAGCGAGAACGACCTTCTTCCCCTTCTCGGCGAGCTCCTCGGCCTTGGCGGCCGAGAACACGAGTTGCCCGGTGGCGGCACCGGGGCCGGCGGCCAAGCCGGTTGTCAGCACCCGGCCCGCCTTCTTCGCCTTCTCGTAGTCGGCCCGGTCGAAGATCGGGGCGAGGAGCTGCGAAAGGGCATCCGGATCGGCGCTCTGGATGGCGTGCTCCGGGGTCATGAGCTTCTGCTTGACCATGTCGTGGGCGATCTTCACGTAGGCAAGCGCCGTCCGCTTGCCGTGGCGCGTCTGAAGCATGTAGAGCTTCTTCTTCTCCACCGTGAACTCGAAGTCCTGGACGTCGCCAAACTTCTTCTCCAGCTTCTCGCGGACCTTCTCGAGCTGCTTGTAGGTGTTGGCAAACTCCGTGTCGTGCGCCATCTCGACGACCGGCTTCGGCGTGCGGACGCCGGCCACGACGTCTTCCCCTTGGGCGTTGACGAGGTATTCGCCGTAGAAGACATCCTCGCCGGTGGCGGGATCGCGGGTGAAGGCCACGCCGGTGGCGCAGTCATCCCCCATGTTGCCAAACACCATGCTCTGGACGTTGACGGCGGTGCCCCACTCGTCGGGGATCTTGTACTTGCGACGGTAGATGATCGCCCGTTCGTTCATCCAGCTTCCGAAGACGGCCGTGATGGCTCCGATGAGCTGCTCGAAGGGATCCTGCGGGAAGGTCTTCCCGGTGCGCTCCTTGATGAGCTTCTGGAAGCGGCTGATGAGGTCCTTGAGGTGATCCTCGGTGAGCGCGGTGTCTTCCTCGACGTGGGCCTCGTGCTTGACCTTCTCCATCACCTCCTCGAACGGGTCATGTTCGTTCTCGTGGCGCTTCTGCACCCCCATCACGACATCGCCGTACATCTGGATGAAGCGGCGGTAGGAGTCGAAGGCGAAGCGGCCGTTGCCGGTGGCCTTCTTCAAGCCCTCGACGGTCTTGTCGTTGAGGCCGAGATTCAGGATCGTGTCCATCATCCCCGGCATGCTGTCGCGGGCACCGGAGCGGACGCTGACCAGCAGCGCGTTGGCCGGGTCGCCGAACTTCTTCCCGGTCTCCTTCTCGAGCAGCTTCACGTAGTGAGCGATCTCCTCCTCGAGCCCCTTGGGAAACTTCTTCCCCGAGGTGTAGTAGTCGATGCACATCTGCGTCGTGATCGTGAAGCCCGGAGGAACCGGAAGCCCGATCTTCGTCATCTGCGCGAGATTCGCCCCCTTGCCGCCAATGATCGCCTTCATGGTGCCGTCGCCGTCGCACCGCTCAACACCGAAGTAATAGATCATCCGCCCCGGCTTCGACGCGGCGGGCTTCTTGGCGGCAGACTTCTTCACGGACGATTTGGCCATGGGGGCGACGTGACCTTTCGGGGAGGGGGAAACCGGCGGAAAAAAGGCAGAAAACCGGGTCGAATCTACGTTGACGTTTCCCGGGCGTCAACGCGGCCCTCCGGCGGCTTGGCAGGTGGGGGCCGGGAGGGCCCTGGCCGCGGCAAACGGCTTGTTTTCCACGATGCGCACGGGGCCCGCGCGAGGGGGGGCGGGGCGTTTCCGGCGGCCGGGTGCCGCGGCGCTCCCGCTCGGAGGCCAGTCATCCCCCCTGCCCCATCGCGTCGGCCCGGCGGATCGCCCCCTCCACCATCGCGGCCGTGACCGGAAACGGCTCGTTGTGCGTCACCTCGCCGGTCTGGACCGCGCGGGTGGCGATCTGCTGCAGCAGCGATCCATTGATGCCACCGAGGCCGAGCTGACCGAGCGTCACCGGCAGCCCGACCGATCGGCAGAAGGCGAGGACCTCGGCGATCTCTCCGGCCGGCGCGTCCTCGAGGCAGAGCTGCGCGAGCGTCCCGAAGGCGACTTTCTCCCCATGGAGCGCGGCATGGCAGCCGGGGGCCACCGTCAGCCCGTTGTGGATCCCATGGGCTGCTGCGAGCCCTGCCGATTCAAACCCGAGCCCTGAGAGGAGCGTGTTGGCCTCGACGATCCGCTCAAAGGCCCCCCGAGCCTCGGCGTCGAGCGCGCCGGCGCCATCGAGCTGCCCTGCCCGGTGGGCCGCCAGCGCTACCGCGCCATCCGCCCGCAGCGTCGTCCAGCAGAGCTCGGCAAGCGCGAGCGCCGCGCGGGTCGGCGTGCCGCCACGGCTGTGGGTTGCGCCGGAGCGGGCGCAGGCCCGGGCCTCAAACCAGGTCGAGAGGGCGTCCCCCATTCCCGCCACGAGATAGCGCTCGGGCGCCGCGAGGATGACGTCGGTGTCGACGAGGACGAGGGCGGGGTTGCGGGGATGGAGCCGCGACTCCTCGACGACGCCAGAGTCGCTGTAGACAACAGAGATCGCGCTGGTCGGTGCGTCGGTCGAGGCGATCGTCGGGCAGGAAACGATGTCGAGATCGAGCTCCGCGGCCACTGCGCGGGCCGTGTCGATCGCCTTCCCGCCCCCCGCCCCGACGATTGTCCGGGCCGAGAGGCTCCGGGCCGCATCGGCCACCGCGGCAATCTCGCGCCGGGAACATTCGCCGCCGAAGGGATGGATGGCGGGCGCGAAGCCGGCGCGCTTGAGCGACTGCTCCCAGATCGCGCCGAGCCTCCGGATCGCCGAGGAACCGGCGAGGACGAGCACCGGCCCTCCGAGGCCGAGCCGCGTCATCTCGTCCCCGAGCGTGGCCGCCACCCCTGGCCCCTGCACGTAGCGCGACGGCGCCGCAAACACTTCAGCCATGGTCTGAGGCTCCTGGAGGAATAGTCTGTGTCAGGAACTGCCGGCGGCCATCATCGTGCCTGAAAGTTCGGAGTCCGCGGTCACTTGCCGAGCAGCCTTCTCACTCCGCCGTGCCGAGCCAGCGGTCGATGATCGTGTCGATGGCACCGTCCTCGCGCATCGAGAGGATCACCGCGTTGAACCGCTCGCGCAGCGGGCTCC
>JBAWVV010000112.1:0-11581 GCA_037147115.1 Planctomycetia bacterium
CCGGATAGACGAGGATCGACTTGAGCCGGTCGAAGAGTTCGTCGGGGAAGCCGAGGGCGACGAGGCCCGCCTGACCGGCGATCGCCAGGCGGACATCGTCGTCAACGGCTTGCCCGCCACACCCCTCAAACCGCTTCTCGGCGAGGAATACGGCGATCCACTCGCGCCACCGCCGGGCGTCGGCCTCGTCGAGCCAGGCCGCCTGCCGGCAGACCCGCGGGAGGATCTCTTCCCAGGCGGCCGGGAAGGGGCGCGCTCGGATCGAACGTCGTCGGCGGGCACGCAGCCAGGAGAAGATCATGGATCACCGACCGGCCGGGAGAACCGAGGCGCGGTGCCGGGGAGCGCGGGCGTCACGGAGGGCGCACATCGGGCATGATCTTGAACTCGTACAGATTCAGATTCAGTGCCAGGAAGATACAGCCGATCGCCAGGGCGATGAACGAGAGCACGAGCATCGCCGTGTAGACGTTCATCGGCGGGCGGGACGAATCTTTGGCCATGGCTCGCAAGACTCCTGACGGCCGCGGTCGCGGCCGGACTACTCCTGACGGATGCCCCTACGGGGGTCGGTGGACGACTCGACGGTTCAGGCCCGCAGCCGTGTCGCGACCTTGTCACCACGCTGGATGACACCGCGGGCAAACTCCCGGATCACCACTGCCACCGCCCGGTCGGGCTTGATGCTCACGACACGGACGCGGCCGAGATACTGGTCGTTGCGGTAGACGTCGAGCTCATGCCCCATCTGCAGGCCGTCGTCACCCCCGAGCGAAAGCTCGATCGAGTCGTCGACGACGTTCGTGACCACGCCGTCGATCTTCGGCACCGCGTCGCGGGGAAGGCTGTCGATCGAGAGGCCGCTCTGCTGGAGGAGGAGGCGGGCGTTGGCCACCTGCTTCTCGAGTTGGGCCCGGCGCTCGCTGGCGATTTCGAGGAACGATTCTTTCTCGTGGAGCTCGGAGGCGAGATTGGCTGCCCGGTCGACCTGTTCGTCGACCTTGTCCTGCTGGGTGCGGACCTCGGCCCGGAGATCGGCGACCACCTTCGAGGCGGCCTCGAGTTCGAGGCGGGCGGCGGCCAGTTCAGCCTGGGCCTTCTCGCGCTCCAGCTCGCGGGCCTCTTTCTCCTTCCGCAGAACCTCGAGGTCCTTGTTCTTCTCCTCGAGCGCGGTCTGGATCTTCGCCACCACCTGATCGCGGGCCGCCTCAGAGGCGGCCACGTCGGCCTGGTAACGAGTGATCTCGGCGGAGAGCTTGGCACGCTCGGCCTGGGCATCGTCGAGTTGCGCCTTCCAACCGACGCGCTGGCCCTGCTTGACCTGGTCTTTCGTCCGCATGATCTCGTCGCGCCAGTTGGTGTGCGTCGAGTAAAGCGCCACTGCGAAGCTCATGAACACGAGGCTCATGATGAACAGCGCGAACACGAAAATCTTGCCGATGGTGTTCATGGCTTGCCTGCGGGCCCTTCCTGGGCTGGGGACCGGGGGCTTGGAGCGCGGCATCCCCGCGCAGCAACCGACCGGGATTTTCAGGATAGTGGTGGATCGGCAGGGGGGTCAACGATCCTCCACCCCGTCGCTGCCGCCATCCCCAACCGGCACAGTCGCGGCAGTCGGCAGGGTCGACCGACGGCGAAAGAACCTGGGAAAAACGACCCTTTCGACCACCACGAGGAGGAGGATCGCGCCACAGATGACCGTCGGGACCGGCCCGGCCAGGAGCCAGGGGCTCGTCCGGCCGTCGGGGTGGACGGAGGCCCGAAGGGTCGCCGTGGCCCGCCGCGGGCCGCGCTCCACCAACCGGCCACAGCCGTCGATGACCGCCGAAAACCCGGTGTTGGCGGCGATCGCCAGGGGCGTGCGGACCTCCACGGCCCGGAAGATGCCGCTGGCCAGGTGCATGTCGAGCTCGCTCGATCCCCAGAACCAACCGTCGTTGGTGAGGTTCACGAGGAGATCGGGCCGCTCGCCTCTTGCCGCCAACCGGTCGACGACCGTGCGGATCGCGCCGGGGAGCGCCGTCTCGTAGCAGATCGTTGGCGCCACCCGCAACCCGGCCACCGTCACCACCAGCGGCTCCCGTCCGGCGGTCAACCCGGCCGGCAGCGGCGTCAGCCGGTAGAGGATCGGGAACCGGTCGGCCAGCGGCACCGTCTCGCCGAAGGCTACCGGAAACATCTTGTCGTAGCACCCCACCGGCACGCCGCCGGCATCGAGGAACAGCGCTGAATTGAAATGGAAGACGCCGCTGGCGGAACGATTGGAGGCGAGCTGGCGATCGACACCGACAAGCCAGGTGGTGGCGTAGCGCCGGGCGTGGGCGGCGAGCGGATCGATCCGATCTTGCTCGAGGATCTCCCGACAGCGGGCCTGACGGATGGCGGCCGATTCGATGCCGCCGTCGTTCTCCCCCGCCCTGTCGCCAGCCCCGTCACCGCGCCCCGACGCACGGGTCGCCGGCCCGAGGATCCGCTCGACGACATCGGCCGGCAATTCGTGGTCGGGCTCGATCTCGAGGATCGGCCAGCGCCACATCGTCTCCGGCCAGACGATCAGATCGGGCCGGGCCCCGGCGGCGAGCGCCTCGCGCGTCAGCCCGTCATACTCGGCGAGCACCTCGCCGGCGGCATCGGGGTCGTGCTTGAGCTCGGTGTCGATCGATCCCTGCACGAGGAGGATGTCGAGGGAGCGCCCATCGACCGGCGCCGTCGCGATCCGCCCTGCCCCGTAGACAAGCGCCACGGCCAGCGCGGCGGCGCCCCAACCGAGCGACAGGGCCGCCGGCCGCCACCGACCGGCGCCGGCCGCGCTCGAGAGCGCCGCAGCGCCGAGCATCACGAGCCCGCCGACCCCACCGGCCCCGGCCCAGTCGGCGATCTGGATGAGCGTAGTCCAGCGCCACTGGGTGTGCCCGAGCCCGCCGAGGGTGAAGCCGCCGAGGATCGAGCCACGCAGCTGCTCGCAGCCCATCCACACCAGCGGCGCCGCGGCAACCAGCGGCCAGCGGAACCGCGTCACCATCCGGCGCGTCCCCCAAACAAACAGCGGCACGTAGATCGCCAGATAGGCCGACAGCGCCACCCAGCCGATCGATGTCGCCGGGTGGGGGAGCCGCAACCAGTGGATCGTTAGGAGCCAGTGGACAAGCCCGGCGAACCACAGGCTCCGCCACGGATGACGCGCCGCGCCGACGCCGTCCCGTGCGAGGATCAGCCACGGGGCCGGCGCCAGCCAGGCGAGCATCCACAGATCGGCGGGGGGATGGACGAGGAACATCGTCACCGCACCGAGGAGGCCGAGGCGGAGCACACGGCGATCGGCGCCCCGCGGCGGGAACGGGCCTGGCTCTTCCTCTTGCATCGCCCGTGTCATCAATCCTCTCCCATCCCGTCCGGGCCGATCGCCCCGTTTCAATCGTCAGCGGCGGCGGGAGCAAACACGGCGAGCACGGTGCCTGGGGCGACGGGGGCATCCTCGTCGACGAGACACCGCAGGAGCCTCCCGGTGACCGGGGCCTCGAGATCGATCGTCACGCCACCGCCAAGGAGCTCGACCACCCTGTCCCCTTCGAGCACGTCCGTTCCCTCCGGCACGAGCCACAGCGACAGCACGAGCACCACGCCGACGATCCCCACGTCCGGCACGACGAGCGGACAGGGGGGGGATCCCTCCGCGCCGCTCCCCCCCGTTCCGATCACCGCTGTTCACGGAGCCACTGAAGGACGACGCTGCCGACGGCCTCCAGCGATTCCCCAGAGCAGGCGGCGGCGGTGTCATGCGTGGTGTGCCACGACGGGTAGTCGAAATCGATGATGTCGGCGGTCGGGATCTTGCCGAGATTGCGGAGCGGGACGTGGTCGTCCTCCACCTCGTAGCCCGGGCGCGCCACGAACTGCCTCACCCCCATCCTCTTGGCCACGTCCCATACCTCGTTGACCACCGGCCGGGTGTCGGGCCAACTGACGCTCTTCGACTCCTGATAGACCACCAGATCGGCGTCGGCCACCATGTCGAGCACGAGCCCGGCGCGGTAGCTCCAGGCGGTTTCCCCGGACTTCCGCCCGGCGGCGTATTGCCGGGCGAAGTGGGTCGACCCGAGGAAGTAAGGATCACGGGGACCGAACACGTACTCCTCGGCATCGAAGAGAACGAAGTCGACCCCCACCGGCCCCGCGAGACCGGGCATCGCCCCGGCCAGTTCCATCAACAGCGCCACGCCGCTGGCCCCGTCGTTGGCACCGACGAACGTGCCGCGCGGATCCTCCCGATCGCGATCGGGGAAAGGGCGCGTGTCGTAGTGCGCCCCGAGGAGGATCCGCTCGGTGCGGTCGGGGTGCCAAGCGACGACGATGTTCTCCATTGCCACAGCCTTTCCCGATTTTCGGTCACGGATCTGGAAGGGCTGCTTGGTGACGGTCGCCCCGGCGGTCCGGAAATGCTCGACGATCAGCTCCCGTTGCTGCGTCATCCCCGGCGAACCGCTGACGCGCGGCCCGATCGCCACGATCGCCTCGAGGTGGGCCATGGCACGGGCCCCGGAAAAGGAAGCGACCGGCACGGCCGGCTCCTCGGCCCTGCCGCAGAGCGCGCCGACCACAATAATGGCGATGGCGATGGAGCGAGCGAAGCGGGAAGCCATGGCGGCATGTCCGGAGAAGTTGGCGCTGCCCCGGGGGGGACCGGCAGCGAGCCAGCGCAGTCTACCGCTCGCTGTCGGAATCCACCCAGAGCCATTCAAGGGCTGGATAAGGGCCGATTCCAGTTGTTGCCGGGGCCGAACCGGAGGGCATAGAGGCGTGGCGGGCAAGGCGATACGATGGGAAGGAGGGCGGCTTGCAGGATGCTCCTGAGAGGTGCGAGGAACGCGCCGGCTCCGCCCGCCATCCGGGGAACGGTTCATGTCACGGCGATGCTTCGACAATGCCCCGGTCCTCCGGCTGCAGAATCGGCCCCTGTCCTGGGCGACGCCCGCCGGGCAGACGGTGGCCGGGGGAGCGAGGCGGAGGGTGCGCTGGGCCTCCAAGCTGCTCTTGGCCCTCCTCGTCGCCGTCGTCCCCCTCTCGGCCCGAGCCGGGGGTGGACCGGAGAACGTGCTCCTGGTCGTCAATGCCAGCAGCCCGGGGAGCATCGAGGTCGCCAATGCCTGGATCAAGCTGCGAAACATCGCGCCGATCAACGTTCTCATGCTCCCCTGGGAAGGGAGCCGGGAGGCGATCCCGATCGGCACCTTCCGGGAGGAATTGCTCCGCCCCATCCTCCAGGCGATCGATGGGCGGCGGCTGTCGTCGCAGATCGACCAGATCGTCTATTCCACCGATTTCCCCTGGCGGATCGACTTCAAGGACGAGCTCCCCGCGGAGCTCGTCGGCCACGATAACCTGACCTCCGCATCCCTCACCGGGCTCACGATGCAGTATGCGGCCGTCATGGCGCGGCAGCCGGCCTATCTCCAGGTCGGCAGCAACCTCTACTGGCGGCCGCTCACCGACGACGGCGTCCCCCGTGGGACGCAGGGCTTCAGGGCGTGGTATGGCTGGGGCTCTTCGGGCGAGGTGCTCGAGGCGGGGGGCCCGCGCTACCTCTTGGCCACGATGCTCGGCGTCACCGACGGGGAAGCGAACACCGTCGCCGAGGTGGTCACGGCGTTGGCATCGGCGGCCACGGCCGACGGGACCAGCCCGGCCGGCACGATCTACCTCGCCGTCAACAGCGACGTCCGTTCGACGACGCGCAGTCACGACTTCGTCGCGATCGTCAAGGAGCTCGCCCGGTATGGTGTTTTGGGGGAAAGGTTCGAAGGAACGCTGCCGGTGAAGAAGAAGGACGTCGCCGGACTCATGACCGGGACGCCGAACTTCGTCTGGGACAAGGCCGCCAGCACGATGGTCCCCGGAGCGATCTGTGAAAACCTCACCAGCTATGGGGGGATCTTCGCCAAGAGCGGCCAGACGAACCTCTCCGAGTTCATCCGTGCCGGCGCGGCCGGCTCGAGCGGAACGGTCATCGAGCCCTTCGCGCTCCAGGACAAGTTCCCCCACCCAGCGATGCACGTTCACTACGTCCGCGGGGCATGTCTCGCCGAGGCCTTTTACCAGTCGATCCGCGCCCCTTACCAGCTCCTCGTCGTCGGCGACCCGCTCTGCCAGCCCTGGGCCGTAATTCCCAAGATCTCCGCAACCATTGCCTCCGATGAATCGGACCTGGAAACGGGGCGGGTGTTGGCGGGGAAGGTGAGCATCGAGCCGGTCGGCCAGCTGCCGAAGACCACCCCTCCCTCCGCCGACAGCAAGCCGGTCCATGTCGATCGGTTCGAGTTCTTCGTCGATGGCGTGCGCCACGGTCAGTGCGCCGAAGGGGAGAGCCAGGAGCTCGACACCACCGAACTTGCCGATGGGCACCACGAACTGCGCGTCGTGGGGATCTCCTCCTCGTCAGTGGAGACCCAAGGGCGCCTCGTCGCCCACTTCACGGCCGCCAATCATGGCCGCACGCTCGCCCTCGGCGTCAGCCCGGAGCGGGTGCGCTCCAACAGCACGGTGCGGATGAGCGTCGCCGGCAAAGGGCTCGAGGGGGTGACGCTGTTTTGCAATGGGCGCGTCGTCGGCCGCACGACCGGCCCCGAGTCGACGGTAGAGGTGCCGGCCGACGTGCTCGGCGTGGGGAGGGTGACGATCCGGGCGACCGGTCGGGCCGGCTTCGGGATCGCCAACACGGTCAACGCCGAACCGGTGACGATCGAGGTCGTGCCGGCAGGTTGATCGCGGCGTTGCCGCAGACCGGGGCCGATCGCCGAGAGGGCTCCATCACCGGCCTTCAGCCGCCGAGGTGATCGGTGTCGTTGAAGCGGTGGAGCACCGGCCCCGGCCACTCGAGCACCGTCACCGACGCGTTGTCGAGCGCGGGCAGTTTTGTGAACGGCCGCATCGCCGCAGAGGCAAGCACCGGATGGGCGGGGCCGAGGAGGCTGCCGAGGGCCGCGGTGAGGATCCCGCCGTGGGCCACGACGACCATCGAGGGGACGTTGCGCCCGGCGAGCTTCTCGAGCATCGCCCGGCCACGGGCGGCGAGGTCGGCCCGCGATTCGCCCCCCGGGATTCGATAGGTGACTTCGCCGCTCCGCCAGCGCGCCACCGCCTCGGGGAAGAGGACCTCGAGATCGGCCCACAGATGCCCCTGGAAGACGCCGGCGTGGAGCTCGCGGAGATCGTCCTCGAGCAGGAGCGGCCGGGCGATGCTGGTGGCGATCGCGGCCGCTGTGTCGCGGGCCCGGCACAGCGGGCTGCTCCAGATCTCGGCGATGGGGCTGGCGGCATGAACGCGGCCGGCCCACGCCGCCACCTCTTGAGCCTGCCGTCGGCCCAGCTCGGAAAGCGCGACGTCTTCCTGCCCTTGGACGCGCTCCTCGACGTTCGAGACGCTCTGACCGTGCCGCACGAGATACTGGAGCATGGATGGGCTACCGCAACGGGGCCGCGGCGGAGGGGATGGCCGCGGCCCTGGGAGCCTCTCCGGCCGGCATGGGGGCCGGAAGGGCACGGCCCCCGTGCGCCTGCGAAAGCTGATCGACGAACCCCCGGCTCGAGCTCTGGAGCACATAGACCTCACTTGACTCCTGCGGCGCCCCGTGAGGACGGACGATGCAGATCACCTCGGCCTTCCCACCGTGCTGCCGGATCTGTTCGACGAGGGCCTGCTCGCCGGCCGTCAGGGCCCCGGTGGCATTGGACTCCGTCGAACCGGTGGGGAGGGCGTTGGCCCGGTCGCGGCGGTCGAACGACACCGGCGGCATCTGCGGCGGCATCGCGGGGAGATCGGCAGCCGCCGCAGCGGCTACGGCGTTGCTGGGATACGAGCTGCGGTAGACGAAGGAGAGCCCCGATTCGTCGAGCTGTTCGTGGATCGAGGGGAGCGCGGCGAACAGCCCCTCGTTGTCGGTCGGGTCGGCGGCGTTGCAGACGCCGATGAGCGTTCCGTCGGTGCCGAACAGGCCACCGCCGCTGCGCCCCTGCACCGGCTGGCCGGCGACCTGCACGTTCGGGGGGCCAAGATACTTGTCGACCGCCGTCACCCGGCTGTGGTGGATCGTCGGATCCTGGCCGCCGTTGCAGCCGACTGTCACGACCGGCTCACCCGTCGCCGTCGACCGCTCGACCCCGCCGACATGCACCGGCTCGACCGTGGCATCGGTGAAGATGCTGACCAGCGCCAGATCGCGCTTCAGATCCCAGGCGATCACCTGACCGGCCAGCCCGCGCTCGCCGCCGGGAGAGAAGAGATCGACCTCGACGCGCCCCTTGCCGGCCGAATCGCGGAAGATGTGGCCGCACGTCAGGATCAGCGCCTCCCCCTGCCGGCAGTCGATGACCGTGCCGGTGCCGAGCGACACGCCAGTCCCCCCCTCGACGCGGAGCCGGGCGGTGGCTGCCAGGAGCCGGGCCTCGAGGGCCTGCCGGGCGGCAGGATCGAGCGCGGGAGCGGGGTCGGAAGGAAGCGAGCGCGGCTGACGCGGGGCCTCGGCAAGCGCCCGTGGATCGGGCCGTGACGGTGCCTGGAGGGGAACAGCAGGCGGGGGAGCGACAACCGTCGCGGGGATGCTCGGCAGGGCGCGGGGCGCGGCTTCGAGGGCCAGCGGGGCCTCGGCCGGACGGGCCGGCACCGGGATCCCCGGCACGGCGGGCGCCACGGCTGCCGCTGGCATCTTCCGGGCTGCGGCGGGCGCGTCTGTGCCCCGACTCCTGGCCAGGAGCCGTTCGAGATCGACTCGCGTCGTCGCCCCGTTGATGCGGTCGATCTCCTCCCCCTTGACCAACAACACGTAGCACGGCACCCCAGTGACGCCGAAGCGACGGACGAGGTCCCCTTCGCGGTCGACATCGACATGACGGACGGTCCAGCCGGCTGCGGCGACCTCGTCGACCAGCGGGGCCATGGAGCGGCAGGGCCCGCACCAAGAGGCAGAGAAGTCGAGGAGGATAACGTCGGTGGCGGCGACAGGAGTGTTCGTGGCGGGCGCGACCGGGGGTGCAGCCACTGCCGTCAAGCCCACCAGCGACAGCGCGGCCCACGCGGCAGCGCGGAGGAACGACTTCATCCGTGGCTCCGTGGTCTTTTGGGCGGTTCGGGGACAGCGTCGGGAGGATCCGGGCACGCATTGGGCTCGGCCAGACTTCGGGGGCGGGATACTGCCGGCGCATCCCCCGGCGGGCAAGGCCACTTTCACGTTCGACCGGTCTACGGAAGCTTCCCAGGTCGCCCTGGTTCCTGCGCCGTTTCCTCCTTCGCTCACCCCTTCCTACAATTCCATCTCGCTTGTCCCCGGACGCACCCCGTACGCTCCCCTCGCCGCGTCACCCACCTCCTGCGTCCCCCACCATGAATGCCCCGACCCACCGCCGGATCCTCGTCACCTCGGCGCTCCCCTACGCCAACGGGCAGATCCATCTCGGCCACCTCGTCGAATACATCCAGACCGACATCTTCGTCCGCTTCCAAAAGCTCCGCGGCCACGAGGCGGTCTATCTCTGCGCCGACGACACCCACGGCACGGCGATCATGATCCGGGCCCGGGCGGAGGGACGCTCCGAGCGCGATCTGATCGCGGCGATGCGCGACGACCATCTCGCCGACTTCGCCGGCTTCGGTGTCCAGTTCGACCACTACGGCAGCACCGACAGCGACGCCAACCGGCGCTTGTGCGGCGAGATCTGGAAGAGCCTGCGCGACAAGGGGCTCGTCGTCAGCCGCGATGTCCAGCAACTCTTCGATCCGAAGGCGGGGGTGTTCCTCGCCGACCGCTTCGTCCGCGGCACCTGCCCGCGCTGCCGAGCGGCCGACCAATATGGCGACGCCTGTGAGAAGTGCAGCGCCACCTACTCGCCGGCCGATCTCATCGATCCGGTCAGCACCCTCTCCGGTGCCACCCCCGAGATCCGCTCGGCCGAGCACCTCTTCGTCCAACTCGAGCCGATGCAGGGCTTCCTCCGGCAATGGACGAGGGAATCGGGGGCCCTCGACCCGCGGATCGCCAACTATCTCACCGGCCATTTCCTCGGCGAGCCGCTCCGCGACTGGGACGTCTCGCGGCCCGCCCCCTACTTCGGCTTCGAGATCCCCGACGCGCCGGGACATTACTGGTATGTGTGGTTTGACGCCCCGATCGGCTACATCGCCGCCACCGACGAGTGGTCAGCGGCGCGGGGTGGCTCATGGAAGGAGTGGTGGCATCGCAGCGCCGACACAACGGCAGCCGAGATCCACCACTTCATCGGCAAAGACATCACCTACTTTCACACCCTCTTCTGGCCGGCAATGCTCGAGACCGCCGGGCTCGCCCTGCCGACAAAGGTGCGAATCCACGGCTTCCTCACCGTCAACGGCGAGAAGATGTCGAAGGCCCGTGGCACCTTCGTCCTGGCGCGGACCTACCTCGACCACCTCGATCCGGCGGCGCTCCGCTACTACTACGCCGCGAAGCTCTCCGGTGACATCGACGACATTGACCTGAACCTCGACGACTTCGCTGCCAAGGTGAACTCCGACCTCGTCGGCAAGGTGGTGAACCTCGCCAGCCGGACGGCCCGGTGGCTCGCGGGGAAGCAGCTGTCGGAGACCTACCCCAACGACGGCGGCTTGTTCGCTCGGGGGGCGATCGACGGCGCCGAGATCGCCGCCGCGTACGACGACTGCGATTTCGCCCGCGCCATGCGGCTGGTGATGGCGGCCGCCGACCGGGCCAATGCCTACGTCGATGCCGAGCAGCCCTGGAAGCTCGCCAAGGCGGGCCCCGAATCGGCCGAGCAGCTCCGCGACGTCGCCACCGTGGCGCTGAACCTCTTCCGCCAGATCGTCGTCTACTTGGCGCCGGTGCTTCCGGAATTGGCCGCCGAAACCGGCGCGCTCCTCGGCGTCCCGATCCGTTCCTGGGAGGACTCGCGTCAGCCCTTGACGGGCGTGCCGGTCGCACCGTTCAAGCCCCTCGCGCGCCGCGTCGAGGCTCCCCAACTCGAGGCCCTCGTGGCCGCCTCCATGCCGACCGCTTCACCATCCACCCTGTCGAATCCCGCTCCTTCTGGAAACGCCTCCATGACCACCGAACCCAGTGAACCCAGCGAGCCCACCGATCCCACCGAACCTCTCGCCGCCGAGCCCCTCGCCCCCCAGTGCACGATCGACGACTTCGCGAAGGTCGATCTGCGCGTGGCGCGGATCGTCACCGCCGAGGAGGTACCGGAGGCGAAGAAGCTCCTCAAGCTCACCGTCAGCTTGGGCGGGAAAGAGCGGCGGACGGTGTTCGCTGGGATCAAGGGCTTTCATGATCCGGCAGCGCTCGTGGGGAGGCTCGTCGTCGTGGTGGCCAACCTCGCCCCGCGGCAGATGAAGTTCGGCTTGAGCGAGGGAATGGTCGTGGCCGCCAGTGGCGCTGGCGCCACGGGCGTCTATCTCCTCTCCCCTGATTCCGGCGCCCTGCCCGGCATGCGGCTGCACTGACTTAGGCAGGCCAGCCGCGGCCTGCTGATGGGCGCGGAACGGGCCGCTGTGGTGTCCGCCGGCAGGCCAGCCGCGGCCTGCTGATGGGCGCGG
>JBAWVV010000113.1:0-11571 GCA_037147115.1 Planctomycetia bacterium
GTTGAAAGGGCGTCCGTGGCAGCGAGCGTGTTGTCGAGGAGGTAGCTGACCGTGTCGCTCGTGACGTCGAGCGAAGCGGACCCGTAGGTACCCGAGTGCGTGAACACCTTTTCTTCGTCATGGCTGATCCATCCCGTGGAAACCAGCCACGCATCGTCGTAGCGAACCTTCCGGCTGTCGGCGTCTGACTTCTTCAGGAGCAAAGTCGCCGTGTCCGTCCCTGCCGCTGAAGAAGTGCCTTCGATCAGGTCGTTCGAGGCGACACCGACCTCGAGTGTGGGAGGATCGTTCACGGGCACGATCGACACCGACTGTTCAAACTTGCGGGAAGGCAGCGTCGCGCCGCTGCTGGTGGCCGCTCGGCTGATCGTCCAGGAGAACTTACGGGGGTCGGCATCGGGGGCCGAGGACGTGGAGTCGTATTGCAGTTTCCGGAGGAGATTCTGGAACCCAGAGAACGAGGACTGGCCGATCGCAGCGGTGGTGAAGGTGAAGACTCCTGCAGGAGTCACCGCCACGGTGAACTTGTCGGTGGCGCCGTTGGCGTTGGGCATCCAGAAATCGATCGCCGCTGTCGCGACCGAGGGGACGAGTACACCTGATGCGACCTTCGACTCGGTCGCCCCTGCCGCGTCACCCTTGGCACCCTGCACCCAGATGCGGTCGGTGATGACGGCAGCAGGGACAGTCAGCGCAACGCTCGTAATCGTCTCCGGAGCATTCGAGCCGCTGCCGGTGTTGCGGTGGAGCGAGATTGTCGGCTGGAGGAAAACCGGCGCTCCCTTCTCCGTGTAGCTGATCGACGGGGCTGCGTCGCTGAACGTCTCAAAATCAGCCTTGCCGATGACACGGAACACCAATTCCTTCGTCGCCGTCTGCGGCCTGCCTGCCAAGCGCCGGTTGACAACGCCCGTATCGATCACCTGGACGGTAAACGTGTCCTCGGCCACCTGCCCTTCGTCGAGGTCATCGGTGGCCGGCAGCGTGTCATCGATTTCGTAGGTCACCGTGTCGGTGGCGACCGTCAGTGTTGCCGTGCCGTAGCGGCCCTTGGCTGAGTAGGTGAGGCCACCATCCGTGGTCGTCCAACCGTTAGCCTGCAGCCAGGGCGTGTCGTAGCGGACTGCCGTGCTGTCGACGTCGGATTTTTTCAGCGTCACGGCAGTGGTCGCCACACCACGGTTGCCGTCCCCCTGCTCGACCAGATCCACGGGAGCTCCACTCTCGTCGATCGAGGGAGCGTTGTTGACCGGGGTGATGGTGACAGTGCCACCGACGGTGCGCACGGGGAGAGAACCGCCTTTGGACGAGGCAACACTCGCGATGCGCCACGTAAACAGTCGTCCGTCGGTCGTGGGGGACGGGGACGTGTTGTCGAAATGGACGCTGCGGATGAGGGTCTGGAAGGCCGCGAAGGAACCTGCTCCGGTGGTCCCCGGAGCGGTGAAGGTGACCTCGCCCCCAGAGGTGGAGGCAGAGGTGAACGCGGCGGTGAATCGGATCGCGGTCCCCGCGCCTGTTTGCAACCAGAAGTTCGTCTTCGGCAGTGACGTGACGGTGATCGCGATACCGTCGGCAAGCGGCGACGCGGTCGTACCCGCAGCATCGCCCTTGGCATCCCCCACGCGGATCCGGTCGGTTGCAGTGGCCGATGGGATTGTCAGCACCACGCTCGTGATCGTGTCGGGGGAGTCTTCGCCGGGCCCGGAGTTTCGCTTGAGCGTGAGGTTTGGCTGAAGAGGGATGGGGTCACCTCCCTCTTCGTACCTGACCGACCTTGCGACTCCGTCGATCGTGTTGAACTCAACGGCGAGCTGTTGGCCGCCGATGGTGATGAAGCCATGGTCGTCCTTGGCGAGGAGGCGGGACTGTTCGGCGGCGGTGAGCGACACGCCGCGGACGAGATCGGAGAAATACTCCCCCTCGTCACCGCGGGCGTCGATGCCGTGATTGAGCAGCGTGTCGAGGTGGTGGCCAATCTCTTCGAACACGATCGAGCGGACGACCGGCTGTGGCGCTGAGAGGATGTCGGAGCGAAGGAAAATTGTCGGGCCACCGGGAGCACTGGCGGCATACGCGCCGCCGTGGCTGCCCAACACCGAAGCGTCGAGGATTTGGAATGAGACACCGAGGGCCGAGCTCCCGGCAAGAAGTTGCTCCTCGACCGAGGACGCCTGCAGGTCGAACGCGGCCCGGTCAGATCCGGAAGATGCGAAGACACGGTGGAGGATCGAGTCGATGCCGGGGGTCCGCCCCAGCAGGAGGGACGGATCGTCGCCGATCACGCGCTTCAGCTCGGTGGGAGAAAGTTCCTTCGAGTCGACGATCGTCACCTCAGCGGGGATCGCCGGGCCCGAGTTGCTGGCCAACGCAGACGCCACCGTCTCGAAGGTCGAGAACGCGAGGGCGAGCCGCGGCTCGAGCGACTCTCTCCCCAGGCTGCTCCGCGGCGCCTGGAGCGGAGGCCGCCGGGAGCGTCGCGAGCGTTGCCATCTCCACGGCATGGCGAAACGACGAAGCGGCCACACGGTCTGGCACGAGCGCAACCGCCGGAACCATCGCATCAAGATCCGCATGAGACGTTTGCCTGTCTAGACTCGATGGGCTGAAGCTGAGGCCGCCATCTCCCCTGCCTCGGCGGGGGAGCGTTGTCCGCGGGAGAGCATTGTTGGTGAAAGCTCTCCGTCGGCGGTGATCTCTTGCCGGAATGAAAGACGATGAGCGGCGGATTCTCCTGTTCTCCTTAAAAAGTCGTCAGCTCTCTCCGCGGTGGGAAATCGCGACTGCAGCGTGGCCCGACCGGATGACGTGGCTCGTCGGTCCGCGCGGCTCCCGGCGGCGTGTGGGGGCCAGTTTGGCAGCTGACTTGGGGCAGTGGCGACCGGTGGGGATACTGGGGGCTACTCCCGGCCAGCCGGCAGGGAGGGAGCCGACTTGGCAGAATGGCCTTTTGGGAGACGGGAAGATGCAACGGCACTCGCTCGGGGCGAAGGTCCCGGCACATGGGCTCTCCGCCGTGATCTTCGCTGGGTTCTGCGCCGGTCTGGCCGTCACGGCGGTGGCCGACGAGACCGCTCTGGAGTTGGCGCGGGCGGTCCAACCGATCCTCGCCAACCATTGCTGGAGTTGCCACGGGCCGGACGAGCATTCCCGCGAGGCGGGCTTGAGGCTCGACCTCCGGAGCGAAGCGATCGTAGCCCGCGACGGCAGCGCGGCGGCGATCGTGGCCGGTGATGCGGCGGCCAGCGCGATGGTGGCCCGCATCCATGCGACGGACGAGGCGCAGATGCCACCGGAATCGTTCGGCAAGCCCCTCACCGGCCAACAGCGGGCCCTCCTCATCCGGTGGATCGATGCCGGTGCCCCTTTCGCGACCCACTGGGCCTTTCTTCCCGCTCAACGCCCTCCGGTCACTCCGGTGAAGCGGGGCGATTGGCCGCGGAGCGATCTCGATCGGTTTGTGCTCGCCCGGCTCGAAGCGGAGGGGCTCGAGCCCGCGCCCGAAGTCGACCGGGCGACTTGGCTGCGACGGGTGACGCTCGACCTCACCGGGCTTCCCCCGACGCCAGAGGAGATCGGGGCGTTTCTCGCCGACTCAAGCCCCACGTCCTACGAGGCCGTGGTCGATCGGCTTCTGGCGTCGCCGCGGTATGCCGAGCGGATGGCGATGCAGTGGCTCGATGTCGCCCGGTACGCCGACACCAACGGCTACAACAACGACGAGACGCGGACGCTCTGGCCCTGGCGGGATTGGGTGATCCGGGCGTTCGCGGAGAACATCCCCTTCGATCGGTTTGTGACCGAACAGATGGCGGGGGACCTGCTCCCCGACGCCACGGTGTCCCAGAAAGTTGCCACAGGCTTCAGCCGCAACCACGTGCTCACGACCGAAGGGGGGATCATCGACGAGGAGTACCGGGTGGAGTATGTCGCTGACCGGGTCCACACGACCGCGACCGCCTTCCTCGGCCTCTCGCTCCAGTGCGCCCGCTGCCATGACCACAAGTACGATCCCTTCACCCAAAACGACTACTACCGGTTTGCGGCATTCTTCGACAATGTCCCCGACAAGGTCGTCGGCTACAGCCAGGGGCGGATGGCCGAACCGCTCCTCGAGGTTCCCTCGCCGGAGCAGATCGCCGAGCGGGAGCGGCTCGAGGGGCGTCGCGTTGAACTCGCGGAACGGTTGGCCAAGCGCGCGACGGACTGCGCGGCCGATCAAGAGGCTTGGGAGGTCACGCTGACACCGGAGCGTCTCGCAGCGGCCGAGCCGCCGGGATTGAGGGCCTGGTTTCCGCTCGATGACGAGGCCGGGCCGATGATCGCCAGTGCCCTGCCAGCAGGCATTCCCGGGGAGGTGATCGGCAAATTTGAGCATGCCGAAGGGCGGCTCGGCGGGGCGGGACAGTTTGACGGCCAGACCCACATCGCCGCTGGCGAAACCGGGGCGTTCGAGGCCGACCGTCCGTTTTCCTTCTCGGTGTGGGTTCATCCGACGAGCGCGGAAGCGAGCACGGTCCTTTCTAAAATCGATGAAGCCGATGCGTTCCGGGGCTACGACCTGATCCTCGAACAGGGCAAGGTCGCCGTTCATCTCGTTCACCAGTGGCCCGATCGGGCCTTCAAGGTGATCACGAACGAACCGCTCGCGCTCGATCACTGGCACCACCTCGCCGTCACCTACGACGGCTCGCGCCGGTCGACGGGAATGCGGGTGTTTGTCGATGGCGTTGCCCGGCCGGTCACCGCCACGACCGACAACGTCGTCGACGGTACGATCCTCACGACGCGGCCGTTCCACATCGGCCGCCGCAGCGCCAGCGCTGCTTTCCGCGGACGGATCGACGACGTCCGGCTCTATGCGTGTGTTCTGCCAGACAACGAAGTGACCTTGCTTGCCTCCGGGGAGACTCCGGCCGGACTCGCGGCCCTCGTCGGCGGGCCACGCGAGCAACGCGGCCTGGAGCAGGCGGCACGTCTCCGGGCCCACTTCCTCGATTCCGTCGACGCGTCATCGCGCGCGTGGCGCGAGGAGTCCAACGCGATTCCGGCGCGGCTTGCGGAGCTTGCCAAGCAGATCCCGGTGACGATGGTGATGGCCGAGATGAGTCCGCGCCGCGAGACGCGAGTGCTCGTCCGTGGTCGCTACGACCAGCCGGGCGATGTCGTCGCGCCAGGCGTGCCGCGGTTCGGTCCGGGGACCGCGGGAGTGCCCGTGGAAGGGGGCGATCGGATGGCGCTGGCCCGTTGGCTGACCCATCCCGATCATCCGCTCACCGCGCGTGTCGCGGTGAATCGCTGGTGGGGGATGCTCTTCGGGACCGGGATCGTCGAGACGGTCGAGGACTTCGGCATCCAGGGGGCCGCGCCGAGTCATCCGCAACTCCTCGATTGGTTGGCGACCGAATTCGTCCGCCGCGGCTGGGACGTGCGGAGCCTCCTCCGGGAGATCGTCCTCTCGGCGACCTACCGGCAGTCGTCGCGAGTCACGCCGCTCCTCGCCGAGCGCGACCCGGCGAACCGGCTCCTGGCACGGGGGCCGCGTGGGAGGCTCCCGGCGGAGACGGTGCGCGACAATGCCTTGGCGATCGGCGGACTGCTCGTCGAGAAGGTCGGAGGTCCGAGCGTCAAGCCATGGCAGCCCCCCGGGCTGTGGGAGGATGTGTCGGTCGAGCGCCGCGATAGCTACGTCCCCGACCGTGGCGAAGGGGCGCACCGCCGCAGCATGTACACCTTTTGGAAGCGGACCTGCCCCCCGCCGGGGATGACGACCTTCGATGCCCCGGACCGGGAGACATGCGTGGCCCGTCGTGGTCGGACCAACACCCCCCTGCAAGCGCTGGTGCTGATGAACGACCCGACCTACCTCGAGGCCGCCAGAGGGCTGGCCACCCGGTTGCTGGCAGAGCCCGGTGACGACGCCGCCCGCCTCAACTGGGCCTGGCTGCGGGCCGTGGGGCGGGCGCCGACCCCAGACGAGACGACCGTCGTCGGCACCGTCCTCGAGGCGGCGCGGCAACGATTTCAAGGTGACCCAGCGGCCGCCGAGCAATTCCTCATCGTGGCCGGAGGGCCGGTGCCGGACGGCGTCGACCGGCCGTCGCTCGCTGCCTGGACGACCATCGCCAGCCTGATCCTTAATCTCGACGAGACGATCTCCAAGCCCTGACGTCGCCGTTTTTGTCGATCGACTTCCCGTTCGCCCTGCGAAACCCCCCGGATCGGAATGCTCGCCATGCCTGCAATCCCAGCGCTATTCGCCGCCATCCACCGTCGCGCCTTCCTCCACGGCAGCGCCTCGGTCGTCGGCAGCGCGGCGCTGGCAGGGCTGTTTGCCCGGGATGGCGTCGCGACGGCGCCGCCGGGGCGAGCTGTCGGGGCCATCGCGCCGCATGCCGCGCCGCGGGCGAAACGGGTGGTTTATCTGTTCCAGTCGGGCGGGCCATCCCAACTCGAACTCCTCGACCACAAGCCCCGGCTGCGGGAGTTTCACGGTCAAGAGCTCCCTGACTCGATCCGGCAGGGGCAGCGTCTCACTGGCATGACGAGCGGGCAGACGAGTTTTCCGGTCATCGCCCCGAAGTTCGGTTTTGTCCAGGCTGGCAGCAACGGGACTTGGATCAGCGAACTGCTACCCCACACCGCCAAGCAGATCGACCGGATCTGTCTCGTCCGTTCGATGCACACTGAGGCAATCAATCACGACCCGGCGATCACCTTCGTCCAGACCGGCTCGCAGCAGCCCGGACGGCCTTCACTGGGGGCGTGGCTGTCGTACGGCCTGGGGAGCGAGGCGGAGAATCTTCCCGCGTTCGTCGTCCTCATCTCGCACGGGAGTGGCAAGGATGCCAACCAAGGCCTCCTCGAACGCCTCTGGGGGGCCGGTTTCCTGCCGTCGAGCCACCAGGGGGTGAAGCTCCGCAGCGCCGGCGACCCGGTCCTCTTCCTCTCCGATCCTCCGGGGATCGATCGTGGGCTGCGACGGACGATGCTCGATGGCTTGGCAGCCCTCAACGACCGGCAGCGGCTGGAGACCGGCGATCCGGAGATCGCCACGCGGATTGCCCAGTATGAGATGGCGTTCGGGATGCAGGCCTCCGTCCCTGAACTGACCGATCTCTCCGGTGAGTCGGCGAAGACGTTCGACGACTACGGCGAGGCGGCCCGGCGGCCGGGAACGTTTGCGGCCAACTGTCTCCTCGCCCGCCGGCTGCTCGAACGGGGGGTTCGCTGTGTGCAGCTCTATCACCGCGGCTGGGACCAGCATGGCTCTCTGCCAACGAACATCCCCAAGCAGGCCCGCGACATCGACCAACCGCAGGCAGCGCTCCTTGCCGACCTCCAGGCCCGGGGCATGCTCGACGACACGCTCGTCGTCTGGGGAGGGGAGTTTGGGAGGACTGTCTATGGCCAAGGGGGGCTGCAGGACGATTACGGCCGCGACCACCACGGCCGCTGTTATTCGGTTTGGATGGCCGGCGGGGGGATCCGGCCCGGAGTCGTTCACGGCGAGACCGACGACTACGGCTACAACATCCTCCGCGATCCGGTCCATGTCCACGACCTGAATGCCACGCTCCTCCACTGCCTCGGATACGACCATAAGCGACTCACCTACCGCTTTCAGGGGCGCGATTACCGGCTCACCGATGTGGAGGGAAACGTCGTCAAGGAGATCCTCGCATGAGCCCGGGGCGCGGCCGTGGATTTCCGCTCGGTCCAACCTTGACTTTGCTCACGAATCACGAACAATTCGCCTTGGGGAACTGATCTGAATCCAAGGGAGGCACCGCCATGCTGGCAAGTCGTCGGATGTGGCTGTCGCAAAGTGGGGCCAAAAGCCGGGTTTTTCCCGGTCGGCTCGGGTTCACGCTCGTCGAACTGCTCGTCGTGATCGCGATCATCGGTGGGCTCATCGGACTCCTCCTGCCGGCGGTTCAGGCTGCCCGCGAGGCCGGCCGGCGCACCCGCTGCGCCAATTCCCTCAAGCAGATCGCCACCGGGCTCCACAGCTACATGACGGCCAAGGGGCGGTTTCCTGCCGGGTATCTGGCGTCGACCTCGTCGCCGCAGCGTGATCCGACGACCCACGACGCCCCTCCTGGCACCGGCTGGGGGTTTGCGATCGCGGCGTTCATGGAGGAGTCGGCGCTGACCAACGCCTACAACGCGATCGACGGTATCGCCGGCCCGTCGAATTCCGAAATCGTCAGCCGCCCGATCTCCACCTTTCTGTGTGCCTCCTCGACCGGGCCGCGGACGCCGTTTGTCGTGGCCGGGGCCGATGGCTCCCCTCTGGCCTCGGGGGTGAAACTCGGCCGCAGCGATTACGTCGCCAATGCCGGTCAGGCCGACGTCTGGAACTCAAAGCCGGTCAAGGACGAATGGAACAGCCTCGCCAACGGCCCTCTCTACCGCAACTCGACGACCCGCCCAGGCGACGTGATGGACGGGCTGTCGCAAACGGTGTTCATCGGCGAGCACTCCCAGGCGCTGTCGCAAAAGGCCTGGGCCGGCGTCGTGGCGGGGGGGTCGAGCCAAGTCGATCCGGCCATGAGCACGACGTCGGCCGGTCCGGCGGCCACACTCGTCCTCTCCCACTCTGGGCCCACCGCAGACGGTCCAGTCCACACCCCGAATGATCCCAAGGGGGACTGTGACCAGATGTTTTCCCAGCATCCCACTGGCAGCAATGTCGCCTACGGGGACGGGGGCGTGCGGTTTGTCGCTTCCGACGTCGACCCCACGATCTGGGCTGCGACCTGCACGATCGCCGGCGGTGAGAAGATCCCCCAGACTCCGCACTGAGCCCCGGGCGGCTCACCCCCCTGCCCCTGCTTTGGAGCCGTCCTGATTCCGTACGCCGGCGGGCCCGTGCCGCCCCCCCTGACGGAGCCTCCCATGCTCGAGATCCTCGGTCGGCCGGGTGTGATGTCGCGGCGGCTCGGTCGTCGCGCCATGTTGCAGGTCGGGGGAGCAGGGCTGCTGGGAACGTCGCTCGAGAAAGTCCTCGCCGCCGAGGCGATGGCCACGGGCCCGAAGCCACGGGCCAAGTCGGTGATCTTCCTCTTTCTCTTCGGCGGCCCGAGCCAGTACGAAACCTTCGACATGAAGCCGGACGCGCCGGCCGACATCCGCGGTCCAATGAGCCCGATCGGCTGCCGGACGCCGGGCTTGCGGATCTGCGAGCACCTCCCGAAGCTGGCGGAGGTCTCCGACCGCTACTGTGTCATTCGCTCGATGACGCATGATTTCAACGACCACAGCGGCGGCGCTCACTACATCCAGACGGGCAAACGCTGGCAGATCCCCGTCGGCGGCGGTTTCAGTGCCACGCCGCAGGACTGGCCATCGATCGGCTCGGTGGTGGAGCACCTTGAGCACCGGCGTGCCCGGGGCGCCCCCCGCGATCTGCCCGCGTATGCCGTCGTTCCCAACCGGCTCGGCCGGCTCCAAGAGAACGGCCAGTATGTCCGCCCGGGGGAATACGGCGGCTGGCTGGGATCGGCGGTCAATCCGCTCACCACGCGGATCGACCGGAGGGATTCCGCCGACAACCCCTACTGGCGTGATTGCACCGACAGCGAGCTCCGCTGCCGCATCGAGGGGCTCGATCCGGTCTCCGCCGACGACATCGTCCGGATCCGTCGCCGGGCCACGCTCCTCGAATCGTTCGACGCCCAGCGGCGGATCATCGATGGCCAGCGATCGCTCGAAATCGATCGGATCCGCGAGCGGGCCCTCGGCCTCGTCACGAGCCCACGGACGCGCGAGGCCCTCGATCTGGAGCGGGAACCGGCAGCGCTGCGTGACAGCTACGGCCGTCATCTCTTCGGTCAGGCTTGCCTGATGGCGCGCCGGTTGGTTGAGGCGGGCACCCGGTTTGTGACGGTCCATTACGACTGCTGCGACGGCTACAGCTGGGATTCGCACGTCCATTCCAATGACGTTCGCCGGTCGCTCCTCCCCACGTTCGATTCCGCGCTGTCGGGATTGCTCCTCGATCTCGAAAAGAGCGGTCTCCTCGCCGAGACGCTCGTCGTGGCCCTGGGGGAGATGGGGCGGACGGCGAAGCCGACAAAGGACTGGGGGCGCAATCACTGGAGCACGCTCTTCCCGGCGGTGATCGCCGGGGCCGGTGTTCGCGGCGGCATCACCTGGGGCGCTTCGGACAAAAACGGCGAGTACCCCACCGAACACCCGACGTCGCCCGAAGATCTCGCGGCGACGATCTACAAGGCGCTCGGCATCGACCCCGACACGGTCCTCACCATGCCCGACGGCCGGCCCACCACGCTCACGGCCGGAGGACGACCGATCGAGGGGATTTTCGCCTGAGGGTGCAGCGCTTGACGGGGCTGCCAGGCCGAGGCTAGCGGCTCGCTGAATGGGCTGCCGGGCTTACCACTGGAGGCCGAACTTCGCCCCGTCCCCCCGGCGGCCGGTGCCCCCCTTGAGCGGAGCGTTCGACTTCTTCAGCGGCGGCAGCGGAGCCTCCTCGACCTCCGGTTCCCCGGGCTGGGCAGCCGGTCCACCCTTCGCGGCCGGCAGCGTGGCGAGGGCCTTGATCGAAAGCGACATCCGCTGCTCGTCGGGATCGCAGGAGAGGACCTTGCACTCCACCGCCTCCCCTTCGCGGACGACGCTCGATACGCTCTGGACATGCCGATGGGCGAGCTCCGAGACATGAACGAGCCCTTCCACGCCCGGCTCGAGCCGCACGAAAGCACCGAACTGGGCGATGCGGCTCACCGTCCCCCGGACTGCGGCGCCGACATGGTACTTCTCGGCGGCGTTCTTCCAGGGGCTCTCCACCGTGTCGCGGATCGAGAGACCGATCTTTCCGGTCTGTCGGTCGACGTTCTTCACCGCGACGCGCACCTTCTGCCCGACCTCGAGGACTTCGGTCGGTGTTTTCACCCGATCCCACGACATCTGGCTGACATGGACGAGGCCGTCGACGCCGTTGCCAACGTCGACGAAGGCGCCGAAGTCGCGCACCGAGCGGACAATCCCATCGAGCAGATCACCGATCTCGAGCGTCTCGAGCATCTTCGTGCGGGCGTCGGCTGACTGGCGCTCGAGCACCGCCCGGCGCGAGAGGACAAGCCGCCGCGCGGCCGGCACGATCTCGGTCACGAGGGCCTCGACGGTCTGCCCGACGAGCTCCTCGAGGTTTTCCATCCGCCAGTTGCTTACCAAGCTCGCCGGCATGAAGCCACGGAGCCCGGCGACGTCGCACTCGACGCCCCCCTTGTTCGCGGCGACGACCTTCGCGGCGACGATCATTCCCGCTTCGATTTGCGACCAGTCTTCGACGGCGATCGCCCGGTTGGCGGGGGCCACGGTATAGAGGCCATCCTCTTCGTTGAAGCCGCCGACCGAGAGTTCGAGCACCTGGCCGATCTCGGGGTTGCCGTCGAGGCCGATGAGCTTGAGTGCCCCCTGGCGCCGACCGCCGAGATCGATGAAGGCGGTGTCGGGGCTGACCGCCACGACGGTGCCGGAGACGCGGGAGCCGGGATCGAGCGTGGCAGACGCCTTCGCCGATGCGGCCGTGGCGAGGATCGA
>JBAWVV010000114.1:0-11567 GCA_037147115.1 Planctomycetia bacterium
GGGTGGCGGTGGCAACACCCAAGGTGGCGGTGGCAACACCCAAGGTGGCGGCGGCAACACCCAGGGTGGCGGCGGCAACACCCAGGGTGGCGGCGGCAACACCCAAGGTGGCGGCGGCAACACCCAGGGTGGCGGCAACCTCAACGGTGGCGGCCAGTTCGGTGGTGCCAACGGCAACCAGAGCATCATCTATGACTCGGGCCCGGCCGGCGACGTCCTCGGGATCACCGGCGTCGACACCCTCACCGGTCAAGGCCGTGGCACCCCGCTCCAGACCGGGATGTGGAACACGAACACCTACAACAACATGGTGGGCCCGGAGTTCGGGATGCTGTTCGAGCAGGATTGGGGCCGGTGGAACTTCACCAGTCAGTTCAAGTTCACCGCGGCCTTCAACTGGCAGAACAACCTCTACCAGGGCTCGAACTTCCCCGAGGGGATCGGGGCCGACTACCTCCGGGCGACATTTACCCCGTCGACCACCTACAGCTCCGGCGGCACCACAGGCGGCGCCGACGGTGGCGTCCAGACCATCGCGGGCCCGCCACTGTTCCTTCAGGTCTTCGGGATCGGCCAGAGCAATGCCACGAATGCCGCCAGCCACCAGTTCGTCTTCTCGCCGATCGGGGAATGGCGGTTCGGGACGCAGTACAAGGTCAGCCAGGCGATCAACCTCCGGGCCGGCTACACCGGCATGTGGCTGGGGAGCATCGCCCGGGCCTCGACCAACACCGGCTACGTCAGCTCGCGGCGGCCGGTGCAGTACGCCCAGCCGCAGGACCAGACCCAGCCGGCGAGCCTGCAGAATCCGTGGGTCGTCAAGACCTCGACCCCGACCGGGGCCGACGGCACGCAGGTCAGCCCGACCTACAACCGGATCGGACCGGTCGTCGGCGGCCAGGAGTACGTCTTCGTCAACGGCGTCGACTTCGGTGTCGAGGTGAAGTACTGATCGGGCCGGTGGGGAGCGTCGAACGCCCCCACCACGTCGAGATCACGGGGAAGTCGCCGTTGGCATTCGCTGGGGAGCGATGCCAACGGCGATCCCGTTTGACGGGAAGCGGCGCCGCCCCGACCTCGGGCCCGATGGGCATGGCCGCCGCGGAAGCCCCGCCCCGCCAAGGGCGATCAGCGTTGCTGAAAGTCGACGCCGATCCAGCCGGCCGTCGCCCCGCGTGATCGCGACAGCGTCTCGAGCCGGTCGGCGAGCGGTTGCCAAAGCCGTTCGCGGGCCGCGGAAACAATGCCGGCGGGCAACTCGACCGGCAGGCCGGCGGCATCGACCTGGACGAACCCCATCAAGCCGTCCATCCAGGGAATCTCATGCCCTTCCATCGGCATACCGACGACGCCGACGACGAGGTAGCACTGCCGGACCTGAAGCACCGCCCCGCGGAGTTCCACGAGCGTCCCGACCGGGACGCTCCGCCGGCACTCCAGCGACACGACGCGGCGGAGCATAAGGTTGGCCGTCGGCCCCACCCCCCGGGAGCCGGCGGCATACGCGGCCTCGAGGGCGATACGGAGCAGGCTCCCGGCGTAGAGCGTGCCGTGGTGGTTGGCGTCGGCCGGGAGGACGAGGCGGTGGCTGACGGTTTCCGGGAAGCCCTGCATATCGGCCGTTATAGCAGGGAGAGGCCGGGCTGCGGAGCCGGCTGGGCCTCCCCCGTGCCCGACCGGCTTACCACCCCGAAACCGCCGCTCCCCGCGGGATTGCCTGCCGGGAGAATGATGGATCGATCTTGGACAGCTCCTCCCGCATCACCGTGATCGTCCGCCGGATCTGATCGGGGGTGTGCTTCGAGGTGATGAAGAAGCGGAGGCGGGCCGCCCGCTCCTCGACGGCCGGATAGAGGATCGGCTGGACGCTGATCCCGCGGGCAAACAGGGCCCGCGACAGCTTGAGGCTGTTGATCGAGTTGCCAAGGATCACCGGGATGATGGCCGTCCCGCCGGCCGACCCTGTGTCAAAACCGGCCTCCTGGGCAAGCTGGAGGAAGAGCCGGGAGTTGGCGAGGAGCTTCGTCACCCGGTCTGGCTGACGCTCGAGGAGCCGCAGCGCTCCCAAAGCCGCCCCGGCCGCCGCCGGCGGGAGACCGACGGAGTAGACGAATCCCGGCACGGTGTACTTGAGCCAGCGGACGAGCGACTTCGAGCCGGCGATGTAGCCACCGCAGCTGCCAAATGCCTTCGAGAGCGTTCCCATCCACAGATCGACGTCGGCGGGATCGACCCCGAACTGCTCGCTCATCCCCCGGCCGCGGGCCCCCATGACGCCGATCGAGTGGGCCTCGTCGACCATGAGGAGCGCCTTGTGCTTCTTCGCCAACGCCACGAACCGCGGCAGGTCGGAGAAATCGCCGTCCATGCTGTACACGCCCTCGATGACCACGAGCACGCGGCGGTACTGGCCGCGCACCTGCCGGAGGAGCTGCTCGGCAGCCTCGAAGTCGTTGTGGGGGAAGGGACGGCGACGGGCCCCGGAGAGGATGGCTCCCTGGAGGAGGCTGTTGTGGGAGAGGGCATCGTGGAGGATGAGGTCTCCCGGGCCGACGACATGGCCGATGACCGTCTCGTTGGTGGCATGACCGCCGACGAAGGTGATCGAGTCTTCCGTCCCGATGAAGCGGGCGATCGCCTGCTCGAGTTCCTTGTGGATGACCTTCTCGCCCGACACCAGACGGCTTGCCGACACGCTCGAGCCGTAGCGATCCAGCGCCGCCTTTGCGGCCGCCGTCACCTCCGGCTCGCCCGACATGCCGAGGTAGTTGTAGGTCGCCCAGCTGATCATCTCCCGGCCGCCGATCTGCGTCCGGTCGTTGGTGAGCCCTTCGTGGACGCTGAAATAAGGATCCTCGAGGCCGGCGTCGCGGACGAGCTTGAAGTTTTGCTCGAGGGCCCGGACCTCAGGGAACTCGGCAATATTCCAGGACTCGCGAGGAATCTCGTGGGTCAACGCGGTGACGGTCGGGTGCTGCGGGCCGGTCCCAGCCGACGCAGCTGCCGTGAGCCTGCCGGCGGCGGGAAGATTCGCCGCGGGCATGTGGTCGAGGATCGCCTCCACCACTTCGCGGCAGGTCTCGATCTGCGGGAGCACCTGCTCGGGGAAGCGCCCCCCGTAGGTCTCCTCCAGGCCGGTGACGATCTCCATTCGCTCGAGCGAGTCGAGCCCGAGCTCGACAATGTTGCTGTCGAGGGCGAGGTTGCCGGCCCGCTCCTTGGCGATGCTCCGGACCTGACCAAACACCGCCTCGACGACCGACTCGGGAAGATCGCGCTGCGGTCGGCCCGAGCGGGCCGACTCCCCCACCGGTCGGTGCCGGGCGAGGCGCGGAGCCTCCGCACCCGGCCGCCCGGCCGGGGCCACAGGCCGGGGCGCCTCGGTGACCGTCGAGCCGGCGATGCCGGGCTGGAGCCAGCCGATCTGCTGCTCCACAACTTCGAGCGTCCCGTCGAGGAACTGCCGCTTGCAGGCATGACGCTGGATCTTGCCGCTCGACGTCTTCGGGACGCTGTTGGGGCGGACGAGGACGATTCCCTCCAGGGCGATCTCGTGCTCGATGGCGAGTTGGCGGCGGATCTTGTCGAACGCCTCCGTCATCTCCTCGCTGTCGCGTTTGCCCCGCTCCAGTTCGGCGACGACGACGACGCGCTCGCGCCCCTCGACGTCGACTGAGAAGGCCGCCACCGACCCGGCGCGGATCACGGCGCTGGCCGTCTCGACGGTCTGCTCGATGTCCTGCGGATAATGATTGCGGCCGCGGATGATGATCAGATCCTTGAGCCGGCCGGTGACGAACAGCTCGCCGTTGTCGAAGAACCCGAGGTCACCGGTGCGGAGGTAGGGGCCGGGGTTGGGCTGCCAGGTCTTGAGCGACTGCCGCTCCGAACCGGCATCTGGCCGGGCGAGCATGGCGCCGAACGTCGCCTGCGTCTCGTCGCTGCGGTTCCAGTACCCCTGGGCCACGCTCGGCCCGCTCACCCAAATCTCGCCGATCATTCCCGGCGGCAGGGCTTCGTTCGTGTGCGGGTCGACGATCCGAACATCCTGACCGTCGAGCTCACGCCCGCTGCCGACAAGCCGGCGGGTGCCCGGGGCGAAGCCGGAGCGGACGACCGCCGATCCGGTCTCGATCGACGTCGCGTCGAACGTGCGGATCGCCGGCGGCTCGAACTTCATCCCGCCGGTCACCATGAGCGTGCTCTCGGCGAGGCCGTAGCAGGGGAAGAAAGCCTCGCGGCGGAAGCCGCACGGCGCGAAGGCCTCCGAGAAGGCGTCGATCGTCTCGGGGCGGACCGGCTCGGCACCATTAAACGCCAGCGACCAGCTGGAGAGATCGAGCGAGCGGCGCTGCTCGGGGGTGATCTTCCGGACACACAATTCGTAGGCGAAGTTCGGGCCGCCGCTGATCGTGGCCCGGTATTTCGAGATCGCCTCAAGCCAGCGGAGCGGTTTTTGGAGAAACGCCACCGGCGACATCAGGACGTTGAACTTCCCCCCGTAGAGCGGCACGAGGATGCCACCGATGAGCCCCATGTCATGGAAGCTCGGCAGCCAAAAGACCCCCGACTGCGACCGGGTAATCTCGAAGGCCTGCATGATGCGCAGGGAGTTGTGGAGGAGGTTGGCGTGCGAGAGCATCACCCCCTTCGGCGTCCCCGTCGAGCCGCTGGTGTACTGGAGGAACGCGAGCGTTTCCCCATCGATGTCTGGTCGCTCCCAGCGCTCGGCCCAGTCAGACTCGAGCTCGGCATCGACCTTCCAGAGGATCTTCCCGAGGCTCGGCGCCGCCGCCCGCAGGCCGTCGAAGCGATCGAGGACGTCGCGCGTCGTGAGGGCTACCGACGCGTCGGCGTCGCGGGCGATCGCCTCGATCCGCTCAACAGACCGGTTCTTGCGCGGCGGATAGGCCGGCACCGCGATCGCACCGCCGTAGAGGCAGCCGAGGAAGGCGGCGATGAAGTCGAGCCCGGAGGGGAAGAGGAGGAGGACTCGCTTCCCGGTCATCCCCGAGGCCTGGAGCCAGGCACCGAGCGTCCGGGCCTTCCGGTCGAGCTCGGCGTAGGTGATGTTGAGCTCTTCCTGCTCGCCGTCGACGAGAAACGTGAAAGCCCGGTCGTGGGGGCGGTAGGCCGACCGTTGCCGCAGCAGGTCGACAATCGTTTCGGCGAACGAAGCTTCGGTGTTGGGATTGGGATTCACGTGCCGTGGGACCTCCGCCCACCTACCGTCCTTGAGGGACTCCCGGCGCGGCGCCTTCGGGGCGGCCGGCACGGGCACCGTGCTGGAGAAACCCGGGATTCCCCCCGGGACTACCTGGGAATTCGGCAGGTTTCACGAACCTCCAAGAGAGTCTACCCGGGTGTCCCAGACAACCGGAAGTTCCGGACCACAGGGAGCTTCCGGACGGTGTTCCGCCGGCTCCGTGACCGTCAGTCCTTCGCCAATCGGTACCAGAAAGCGTGAAGCTCTTCCTGTCCCGGGGATGACGCGGATTGTGCGGCCCCGCTGCGGCACGTTTCGGATGACCTGGGGCACCGCAGGGGTGCCGGCGACGCGCCGCGGGGAATCAGCCCGGCGCCCGACGGGCCCTTAAGAAGCCCAAGTCCGGCCACTTGCCAACTCGACGCGCGGTCCGAACTTTCCGGTCAGTCCGCCAATGACGTCCCAGCGGTCGTGCCGGCGGACTTCAATGTCGCCCTGAAGGTTGACGCGCACCAAACAGGTGTCGGTCAGGCCGGCACGCCGCAGCGCTTCCGGCGACACCTCATCCGGCTCGAGGAGGCTCATCAGCGCGCGGCCGTTAATCTCGATGTACTTCGGCAGCATGGGGACTCTCCCGGGTGCAGATCGGCGCGGACAGCTCGGCGCCTACGATTGTCCTTGTCATGCCGGTTCAGCCGCCGAACCGGGCATGGAACTCGCTCTCTAGGCGGATCAGGCCGGCAGGCGGGATCTCCTCAGCGCGGGCGTCCGGCCCGAGGCCGAGGGTGGTGTACAGCGCTTCGACCCCCTCGCGGACTCCCGATTCTCGCTTCCCCCCGGCAATCCGCACAAGGACTCCGCGGAGCAATTTGCGCCGATGGCAGAAGAGATCGCGGATGAAGCGGTGAAACCGTCCGGGATCGGGAATCGTCTCGCGGCGCTGGGCATCGACGACGATCCGCACGATCGCGGAGTCGACTTTCGGACGCGGCCAGAAGACCGTCGGCGGAAGAAAGCGGACGATCTCCGCGTCGGCCTGAGCGCCGATCCAGACCGACAGCGCGTTGTAGCTGGAGTCGCCGGCATGGGCCGACATCCGCTCCGCCATCTCGCGCTGCACCGTGACGGTGGCCGACGCGAACGGCCGGGGAAGGGCAAGGAGATTCGAGATCACCGGCGTCGCTACGCAATAGGGGAGATTGGCAACCAGCCGCAGGGCCCCCCCCGGCGAGGCCGCCAGCGCCGCATCGACGGCCGCCAGGAGCGCCGGGGCCATGGTGTGCTTGGAGGCGAGCGCGTCCCCCTCGAAGAGCTCGACGTTGTCGGCTTCGATGAGGCGGTCGCGGGACAATTGGGCGAGCCGGGGATCGATCTCGGCGGTGACCACGCGCCCCGCCACCGCCGCCAGGCGTTCGGTGAGCACGCCGGTGCCGCTCCCCACCTCGAGGACGACATCCGCCGGGCCGATCCCCGCCTCACGGACGATGAGATCGACGAGATTCAGGTCGATGAGGAAGTTTTGACCGCGCGAGGCGTCGATCCCGAACCCGACCTGCTCGAAGAGCCGCTTCAGATACGCCGTCGTCTGGCGGGCCGCCCGGGGGAGGGGGGCTTCGCCTTCCGCGGCAGGCTGCCGCAACGGCGCTCGCTCGACGGTATCGCCTCTCTCCCGGCTCGGCGGTCGGGGGGGCCTTCGCGCCGCAGTTCCCTTGGCACCCAGCCGTGGCTGGCCGGGAAGGATTCCTGCCGCCGGCCGCGGGCGTCCCGGCTTGGGGCGCGAGCGGCCACTGCCGGCCCCCTGCTGCCTCCCCTTCGGGATTCCCTTACCGGGCTCGCCGCCCGCCCCGTCACGTGAGCTCATGGGGCCCCTTCCAGCCAGCGGGCGACATACTTGGCGATCAGGTCGGTCTCGAGATTGACGCTCCCACCGACGGGAAGCGCCCCGATGGTGGTGACCGCGAGCGTGTGGGGGATGAGGGCGACGCTGAACCAGTCCGCCTGGACGTCGACGAGCGTCAGGCTGACTCCATCGATCGCCACCGAGCCCTTGGAGGCCATCTGCCGCAGCAGCGGCGCTGGCGCTGAGAACCGGCAGTTGACCCAGTCGCCCGATTCGTCGCGGGAGAGGAGGCGACCAACCCCGTCGACATGCCCGGTGACGAGGTGACCGCCGAGCCGGTCCGAGAGGCGCAGGGAGCGCTCCAGGTTTACCCCCGCCCCCGAAGCGAGGCCCCCGAGCGAGGTCCGGGCGAGGGTCTCCGGCCCGAGTTGGAACGACAGCCGCGGCCCATCGACGGCCACCACCGACAGGCAGCAACCGCTCACGCAGACGCTCGCCCCCAAAGGTGCGGTCAGAGGTGCGGTCAGAGGTGCGTCGGCGGCCACATCCCCCGCCACGATGGTCAGGCGTACCCCGGGCGGCTCGTCGCGCACCTCGACGATCCGCCCAATCGTTTCCACGAGTCCTGTGAACATGGTGGCGATGATAGCAGGCGGCGGGGGCCCCGGGCCGAATCGGGCGAGAAAGACGGGGTCCGCATCCGGCAGACACCCGCGAAGGAGCCGGCCTTGCGTGCGGGGCCGCGGCGGGCACAATTGCCAATTTCCGCCCCGGCCCATTCCCTCCGATCTTCCCCCCCGATCAAGAAGGATTTCCATGTCAACGATTGTCGACGTCCACGCCCGCCAGATCCTCGACAGCCGCGGCAACCCCACCATCGAGGTCGACGTCGCGCTGGCCGACGGAGCGTTCGGGCGCGCCGCCGTGCCGTCGGGGGCGAGCACCGGTGCCCACGAGGCCTGGGAGAAACGCGATGGCGACAAGGCCGTCTACCTCGGCAGGGGCGTGCTCGAAGCGGTCGAGAACGTCAACGCGCAGATCGCTGACGAACTGGAGGGCTGCGACGCCCTCGATCAGGCCGGGATCGACGAGCGGATGCTCGAGCTCGACGGCACGCCGAACAAAAAGAATCTCGGCGCCAACGCGATCCTCGGGGTGTCGATGGCCGTCGCCCACGCCGCCGCGGAGCACTGCGGGATCCCCCTCTACCGCTACCTCGGCGGGGCCAGCGCCCGCATCCTGCCGGCGCCGATGATGAACATCATCAACGGCGGCGCGCATGCCGACAATCCGCTCGACGTTCAGGAGTTCATGGTCATGCCCCTGGGCTTCGACACGTTCGACGACGCGCTCCGCGCCGGCGTCGAGACGTTCCACGCCCTCAAGAAAGTGCTCAAGGACAAGAAGCTCTCGACGGCCGTTGGTGACGAAGGCGGCTTCGCCCCTCACATCGGCACCTGTGCCGAGGCCCTCGAGGTGATCCTCGCGGCGATCTCGGCAGCCGGCTACGAGCCGGGCAAGGAGATCGGGATCGCCCTCGACGTCGCCGCCACCGAGCTCTTCGACGCCAAAAAGGGCATCTACACGATCGAAGGGAAGACGCTCGACTCAGCCGGCATGGTCGACTTCTTCGCCAGCCTCGCCAGCCGCTATCCGATCATGTCGATCGAGGACGGCTGCTCGGAGGACGACTGGAAGGGCTGGAAGCTGATGAGCGAGAAGCTCGGATCGAAGGTGCAACTGGTGGGCGACGACCTGTTCGTCACCAACTCCGAGCGGCTCGGCCGCGGCATCGCCGAAGGGATCGCCAACAGCATCCTCGTGAAGGTCAACCAGATCGGCACGCTCACCGAGACGATGGCCGCCGTGCAACTGGCCCACCGCGCCGGTTACACGTCGATCGCCAGCCACCGCAGCGGCGAGACGGAGGATGCCACGATCGCCGATCTCGCCGTCGGCCTCGGCACCGGTCAGATCAAGACCGGCTCGGCATCGCGGAGTGATCGGGTGGCGAAGTACAACCAGCTGCTGCGGATCCAGGAGAGCCTCGGTGACGGTGCCGTCTACGCCGGCCCCGACGTCCGTGCCCGATGGCCCGGGATCGCCTGATCGAAGTCCCTGGACGTCGACGCCGACGTCGAACCATCAGGTCGGCCGGGCACCGGTGGAATCCACCCCGGTGCCCGGCGACCGAGAGAGAGCGTGGCCATGCCTTCCCCCCCGTTCCGCCTCACCGACTCCGCTTGGTTTTGGGGGCTGATGTTCTCGGTGATGGCGTTGGTTGGCATGGGCTTGATCGCGCCGAAGTACGACATCCGCCAGCGCCAGATCGAGGGCCGGTTTCTCGGCCGACAAAACGCGGCGATCGAGCGGTCGCGGCGCGCCGCCGGCCTCGATCCGGTCGATCTAGCGGAAACGGCCGAAGACCGTGACGTCGTCGCTCCGCAGCGGATCGTGCCGCTGTGGACACTCGCCTCGCTCGCGGGGCTCGCCGCCACAGGGAGCCTCGTGATGCTCGCCCGCGAGCTCGGATGGCTCCGCCGAGCCTGACGGCTCCGTGGTGCAGGCTGGAGGATCGTCATGCTGCCACGAGTCGTCTTCCACCATGTCCACAAGTGTGCCGGTACGACGCTGCTGAAGTTCCTCCAAGGGACGACCGCCCACGAGCGGGCCTCCCACGTCGAGGAACTCGTGGCGGGGCAGGGGGGCGATCCGAACGGCACGGATACCCGCGCGGCGATCCTCCGGGCCGAGTTCCTCCA
The DNA here is from genome assembly GCA_037147115.1 of Planctomycetia bacterium. Taxonomy (GTDB): domain Bacteria; phylum Planctomycetota; class Planctomycetia; order Pirellulales; family UBA1268; genus QWOP01. The sequence goes on from JBAWVV010000114.1 coordinate 9,809, forward strand.
CGATCCGTACGGCGTCCACGACTGGAAGGGGCTCCTCGGCAACGCCCTCGATGTCATCTTCCTTCGTGATCCCGTCGCCCGGCTCCATTCCGAGTGGCGGATGATCACCCGCTGGGATGACGCGCTCATGGCCGGCCGCGACGAGCGCTACCGGCGCCTCCGCGCGGTGGCCCGCGGGGGGTTCTCACGCTTCCTCGCGCTCCCCGGCGCTACGTTCTTTGGCAACGCCATCGCCCACCACCTTGCCTTCGGCGAACCTCTGCTCGCCGAACTCCACGCCGCCTGCCGTGAAGCAGCCCCTGCCCCCGGGGCGCTCGTCGCTCTCCTCGAAGCGCGTCTGGCGGCGATCGACGTCGTCGGATTCGTCGAGGATTTCGACGTATCACTGGCCGAGCTTGCCGCCAGGCTCGGCTGTTTTCCGCCGCGGGGCTTGCTGCAGGTGCACAACATGCACACCGGCTCGGCTACCCTCTCGACCGAAGAGCAACGCCGCGCCGAGTCGTGCACCGCGATCGATCGGCAGTTGGTCGCCGCCGCCCGCGCAAGCGCCCCCTCCCGGCGCCAGGGTGACCGCTGGACGCTCGATGCGGAAGCCTGCGATCGCTACGAGGCCAGGATTATCGAGCCACCGACCGCGGTGCTCGTCGACATGGGGGAGGGCTTCCTCAACCCCGGCTGGCACCCCTGCGAGGTCAACGGCCGGAAGCGGGCCCGTTGGACCGGTCCCTGCCCGGTGGCGTGCCTCGATCTACGAATCGACCGCAGCCGGCCGCTGTGGATCCGGCTGCGGGTTGGCAACCACCTCCGCCCGGAGCAGGTCGACGGCCTGCGGATCGCCGTCGACGGCTTTCGCTGCAGCGTCGACCACTGGGTGCTCCCCCCGTTCGATCACTTCTTCGAGGCGGCGATCCCCGCAGCCCCTGGCTCGCTCCCGTGGCTCCATGTCGAGATCGACTGCGTCGACACCTTTTCCCCTCCCGACGCAGCCGACACCCGCCGGCTCGGCGTGGAGATCGAGGAGATCGAGATCGGGCCGGCGGAGCGCTTCGTCCCCCGGTCGCTGGCGGCGCTGGGACGCGTTCAGGAGGAGCTCTCGCGGCTCGCCGCTACGCCCGACGGCGACCGGAGGATGCAGGTCCTGCTTGAGTCGCTCCCCGTCGGGGCCGGCGACTGACAGCCGCGCCCGATTTTTTGGGCAAGACTCGAGATGCGCGTTCCGGCATCGTCCGGATCCGGTCCTTCGCCCGCCCCGCCCCGGCCGCCCATGACGATTCCCCGTCGATCCCGTCGCGGGCCGAAGCTCCACCACCGGGTGTACGTGGTGGAACTGGCGACGGAGGTCCGTCGCGATCGGCGCTTCATCCGGCAGAACCGCTACACCAAGCCCGACCAGATCTGCCTCTATGTCGGCTCGACCGGGCTCGATCCGGAAATCCGCTACGTCAACCATCTCCGCGGTCACAAGGGCTGTCCGCTCGTCCGCGACCACGCCATCCGCCTCCGGCCCGATCTGTTTGCCGACTTCCCGGCCATGACCTGGGAGGACGCGGTCGCCACCGAGGAGGCCTGGGCCAAGGAGCTCCGCGAACTGGGCTACGCCGTCTACCAGCACTAGCGAGCAACGCCTTGTTCTGCGCTCCGGCAGACAATTGCCAGACGAGCGCTGCCAGCGAGGGGTCGCCCGTGCTCCGGGAGCGGCGTTGCCGGCCAGCGGAGCCATGGATGGCGGAGCGCAGGCGGCATCGAGTGAGCGGAGGCC
>JBAWVV010000115.1:0-11408 GCA_037147115.1 Planctomycetia bacterium
CGCGGCTTCATCACCCGCCGCTGCATCAGCGCGGATGCCGACAGCGTGCCAATAGGCCAGTTTTCCTGGTTCTCGTTCCTGGTGTCGTCGGTGTCGTTCGGCGTGCTGCATGGCGACGCCTGGCTCGCGGGCGTCGTGGTCGGCATGATCTTCGCCGGGGCGCTCTACCGTCGCCGCACACTCTTCGACGCCGTCGTGGCCCACGCGACGACCAACGCCCTGCTCAGCGGCTATGTCATCGGCACCGGATCATGGTCGCAGTGGGGCTGAGGGAGAAACAATACACCCCGCTGGGCTCGAACCAGCAACCTTCGGTTCCGTAGACCGATGCTCTATCCAATTGAGCTAGGGGTGCCCGTGCCTGGCACAGCTAAGAGGATACTCCATCGCGGGCCATCAACCAAGATTGCTCTTCGGGAGACCGGTTTCCCTCGGCGCACGCCGCTTGTTCACCGCGCCGGCATCCATCCCCAGGCTTTCGGAGCCGGGGGGAAAGAGAAAACCCTCGTCGTCGACGAGGTACCCCGGAGGGAGGAGAAACGACGGGGGATCGTCGGGCTCATCGCTCCCCCGCCGGGCGCCGCCGGCTGCCACGACGAGCGTCGCGTCGGCCGGCGCTGCCTCGCCGCCGAGCGGCGCGAGCCCGAGGCGGGCGCGGAGGGAAGCCTCCGGCCAGACGACCACCCCGGTGACCACGCGCCCCAGCGACTCCGGACGGCAGGTGACCATCTCATCCAACGCCATCCGAGAGGGGGGGGTGTTCATCGACACCAGCCCGCCGACAGCCTCCGGCGCAAACGCCACCACCGGTTCGATGCCATGGGCGTCGCGAAACGCCTCCGCCGCCTCTCGGGCAGCCGCGAGGTCGGCCGGGGCGTCGATCGGGAGGACGATCACTTCGGGGGGCCGGCCGACGGCCGAGCGGGGCAACGCCGCCAGGCCTGCCACCTGACCGGCCCGGGCGAGCCAGATCGTGGCCCGCCAAGCTTGCAGTTCGTCGGCCATCTGCTGCGGCAAAAGATCGGCCCGGATCGTCGTCGCCGCGATCCCCAGCAGCGCCCCACCGCAAACGCCGAGCGACCGCTCGAGCGGATCGCCAGGCGCCAGTGACGACGCCATTCGGTCGTCGCGGCGCACCAGGCAGCAGCCGTCAAACGCCTCGGCGCTGGCCGCCAGCGCTCCCCAGTCGAGGCTCTCCGCACCGCTTCCGATCCCCCCTGCGCTGTGCACCGCATCGAGCGCCGCGCGGAGCGGTTCGGCGGCCCGGCGGTGCCGGCGCAGCCAGGCCGCGATCTCGCGCCTCGCAACGCGCGTCGCCAGCATCCGCTGACGGAGACCATGGGCGGCGAGCTCCTGGAGGGCAAAGCGGGCGTCGCGGGGGGAGGTGCCGACCGGGAGCGGCCGGCCGAAGCGGACCGTCAGCGGCCGCCGCCAGCCCCCGCCGACCAGCCGGGGCCACTTCCGGAAAAACCGCCCCTCGGAGAAGGAGAGGACGCTCCCCCACATGCCGTCGATGTGGACCGGCACGATCGGCGCCCCGACCCGGCCGAGGACCCAATCGAGCCCGCGCCGAAAGCCGAGAATCTGCCCCGTCCGGGAGATCGCCCCCTCGGAGAAGATCCCGACCGCAGCGCCGGCGGCGAGCCCCTCCTGCACCGACCGCAGCGCCTGGGCAATCGACTTCGGCCGGGGCTCGAAGAGGATGAAACGCCACTGGTCGGAGAGCATCCGCAGGAACCGGCCGCGGATGTTCGGCCCATAGACGAGCATCCGCAGGGGACGGGGCGAGGAAAGGACGAGGACAAAGCCGTCGAGCCAGGAGAGGTGGTTGGCCACCACGATGGCCGGTCCGGTGGCCGGCAGCCGATCGGCGTGACGGACGCGGTACCGCCAGCCAGCATGGACGATCGAGGCGACAAACAGACGCAGCGTCGCGCGCGGCGCACACCACACCGCCGCCGCCACCGCGGCGAGCGAGAGCAGCGCGAAGATCGCGAAGATCGCCCGGGCGGAAAGCATCGGAGGCCCTCCCTCCACGAGCGGCGCCCGCAGCCCACCGTAGGCCAGCGAAGCCAGGAACATGCCGCTGAAGAGGAGGAGGTTTGTCGCCCCGAGCACTCCCCCGAGCCGTTCGGGGGGGCTTTTGGCCTGGAGGTACGTTTCAAGCGGCACGTCGAACATCCCCGCCCCAAAGCCGAGCACCACCAGCCACACCAGCGGGATCCACGCGGCCGCCCCGCCGGTCTCGACAAACTGGCCGCTGATGCAGGCCAGCGCCACGAAGGCGACGCTCATGATCAGGCCACCGAGCGGCACAAATCCGAGATCGACCCGCGGATCGGCCCCTTCCGGTCGCGCGGCGAGCTTGCCGGTCACGACACTCCCCGCCCCGATGCCAGCGACGAGGGCCACGAGGAGGGGCACGACCTGCGCTTGGGAAGCCGCCCCCGCCTCGGTGGCGAACTGATCGACATTCGCCTGGGCCACGGCGCCGATCGCCCAGAAAAACACGATCCCTGCCGCAGCGGCGGCGAGCTCGGGCTGGCGGACGAGGAGGCTCAAGTCGGTCCAGGTCCGCGCCAAGGCGTTCCAAGCGGGGGGAGCGTCGGGGGCCGCGGCAGCCAAACGCGGCAAACACACCGCCGCGACGACGCCCAACAGCGCCGTCCCACCGAGGAGCATGCCCGTGGGAGCGGCGCGGGTCCAAGCCGATGCCGCCGTCAGGTCGGTGCCGTCGGCCACCCAGTTGCCGGCGGCCGTCCCGCCGAGGACGGCGACGAGCGACACGAGCGAAAACAGCCCATTGGCCGACGAGAGGCGCGACGGCGGAACGAGTTCGGGAATGACGCCGACGACCGACGGCGTCATCAACGCCGCCTGCATCCCGATCGCCATCACCGCCCCGAGGAGGAGCCACAGGCCCGTCGGCAGCCCCCACCACTCCTCCGTTCCACCCATGCCGAAGCCGAGCACGGCCGTCGCCGCTGCGGCGATAAACACTTCAGCGCCTTTGCACCAGCGGATGACCGAGGTTTTCGACTCTCGGTCGGCAAGCGATCCGGCCAGCCAAGAGAAGAGGACGTAGGGGAGCGAAAGCCCGACCAGCCCGATCGTGAGCACGAGGCTGACTCGCCCCTCCTCAACAAGCCTCTTCCCCAACCCGATCGCCAGCCACTTGATGGCGTGATCGTTGACGAGCGTCAGCGCCCGAACGACCAGCAGCGCGGCGAATCCGTCGCGCCAAAGGGATTTCCCCGCCACCGCTGCCGGGAGGGGAGAAGAGGACGGGCTGGGGGTTGGGCTATCCACGGTGGTTGCTCGGAGGGGCGGAGGGGAACCAAACGACCCGGTCCGGGCGTTGCCAACTCCCATCAAGGCGACGATCGCGAAAAGGTGTCACCGTCGACCCCTTCCGGGGCCGGCGTGCGGCCGGGCCGGCTTGTCCCCGCCCCACAATCGGTTTTCCCCCTCCGATCGCACCAGGGGTCTGAGGGAAGACCGGCCGCGAACGGGCGGAAGACTACCAAAGGTTTGCAAACGCCGTGGCGGGCGACGTATCTTCGAAGGGAAGGCTCAAAGCCTTTCCGCCCTCCTCGAGGACCCCTCCGATGACCCGCCCGCACACCACATCCGCTTCGTTTCCCGTCCGTTTCGGCAGGGTGCTCCTGGCGTCCGTGGTCGGCCTGCTCGGCACCGGGTGGGGGGGGCTGTGGGACGCCGAGGCCTTCGCCCAGACGATCGTCTACCGCCCCGTTGCGACCGGATTCGCCCCTGCGGCCGGCCCGTATGTCGCCAACTACAATCCTGCGGGGAACTACGCCGCCGTTTCGGCCTTCTCGCCCCCAGTGGTCAACACCGCCCCGATGGCGGTGATCTCGATGCCGCTGACCGCGGTCGTTCCCGGCAGTTCGATGGCTGTGACGAGCTACTCCGTCCCCGCGATGACCACCGTCGCCCGCCCCGTCACCGCCTATTACGCGCCGTTCTACGCCGCCGCGGCCCCCACCGTGGCAGCCTACGCCCCCAACGCCGAGTTCTTCTCCGCCGTGTCGGGCCCGGTCGCCGTGACCTCTTATTACGCTCCGTCCTCTGCCCCTGCCTACGCCCCAACCGCGGTCATGGCTCCGGTGGCCATGGCCCCGACGGTGCAGATGATGCCTACCGCCGTCGCCATCCCGCTCTATCGCCGCGGCCCGTTCGGTGGTCTGCGTCCGGTTCGCGGCGCTTACTGGCCGGCCTACTGACGTTCCCTGCTGGCCCGATGTCGCCGGCGCCCCCCGACCTGCTCCCGCTGCGGCACGGTGCTATAGTACCGACACTCCGGGGCATCCAAGCCCCGCGCGGATGCGGCTTCGACGCCATGCCCCGCGATGGTCTGCGCCCCCAGGCAGGGTGGCCGGATGTGGCGTGGTTGGCGTTGTTGTCATGGTCGGCATTCTCGTGATGGGATAACGGTGGGATGGCAAAGGAAAAGACGGTCAACATCATTGGGGCCGGGCCGGGTGGACTCGGCTGCGCCATGCTGCTGGCCGCCGCCGGCGTCCGCGTGCGGATCCTCGAACGTCTGCCGTTTCCCGGCGGACGGACGAGCACCATCAACACCCCCGAGGGCTTCCGCTTCGATCTCGGGCCGACCTTCTTTCTCTACCCGAGGGTTCTCGACGACATCTTCACTGCCTGCGGCCGTGATCTGCGGCGCGAGGTCGATCTCGTCCCACTCGATCCCCAATACCGGCTCGTCTTCGGTGCCGGTGGAGAACTCCTCGCCACCCCCGACATCGCCCGGATGGAGGCCGAGGTCGCCCGGCTGTCGCCGGTCGATGCCGGTGCCTTTACCCGGTTCATGAACGTGACCCGGGAGAAGTTCGTCCGTTTTGCGCCGTTCCTCGAGCAGCCCTTCGAGAGCTGGCGCGATCTGATCAATCCCGATCTCATCAAGCTCATGCCGCTCCTGAAGCCATGGCGGAGCCTGAATGACGAGCTGGGGAGCTTTTTCCGCGACGAACGGATCCGCTTGGCGTTCACGTTCCAGTCGAAATACCTGGGGATGTCACCGTTCCGCTGCCCCAGCCTGTTCTCGATCCTGTCGTTCCTTGAATACGAGCACGGCGTCTTCCATCCGATCGGTGGATGCGGCGCGGTGTCGAGCGCGATGGCACGGATCGCGAGCGAGATGGGGGTGGAGATCCACTACTCCGAAGCGGTCGAATCGCTCCGCTTCGACGGCCGCAGGATCGCCGCAGTCCAGACACAGGAGGGGGAGTACGAGGCCGATGCCACGGTCATCAATGCTGACTTCGCCCGCTCGATGACGCGCTTGGTCCCCGACCGGCTGCGGCGCCGCTGGAGCGACCGGCGGATCGCTTCGAAGCGGTTCTCCTGTTCGACGTTCATGCTCTACCTCGGGATCGAGGGGCAGTATGACGTGCCGCATCACAACATCTATCTGTCGGCCAACTACCGCGACAACCTCGCCGACATCGAGACGCGTCATGCTCTCGGTCCCGATCCGTCGATGTACGTTCAAAACGCCTGCATCACCGATCCCTCCCTCGCCCCCGCCGGCCACAGTACGCTCTACCTGCTGATCCCGGTCACCAACCGCCACCCCAACGTCGACTGGCGCCGTGAGGCCCCTCGCTACCGCGAGGTGGCTCTCGACCAACTCCAGCGGATGGGGATCGACGACGTCCGGAAGCGGATCCGCTTCGAGAAGATGATCACACCGGACGACTGGGAGGATGACTACGAGATCTACCGCGGGGCGACGTTCAACCTCTCCCACGATCTCGGCCAGATGCTCCACCTCCGTCCGCACAACCGCTTCGAGGACCTCGAAGGGGTGTATCTCGTCGGGGGTGGTACCCATCCCGGCAGCGGCTTGCCCGTGATCTACTCCTCTGCCCGGATCGCGACCGATCTGCTCCTCGACGACCTCGGGCTCGCGGGCCTTCCCCAACCCTCCCCATCGACGACGGCCGGTCGCCCGCGGGCTCCCGCCAACGTCTAGTCCGCCGGCACCAAAGCCTCCGCCCCGGCCGATCGATTGCCACCGAATACCGAGACCATCAAGAGCCAAGCGCCGGCGAGAGCCGAGCCGAGGAAGGGATGATGCAAACCGTCAACGAATCGAATCGGGTCGTCGTTATCGGGGCCGGACTCGGTGGCTTGGCCGCCGCCTGCACGCTGGCGGCGCGCGGTTACGCGGTGACGCTGTGCGACAAGAATCCTTGGGTCGGGGGGAAGGCGGCGATCCTCTCGGAGCAGGGCTACCGCTTCGACATGGGGCCGACGATCCTCACGATCCCGGAAGTCCTGCGGCGAATCTTCGCCGAGGCCGGGCGCGACCTTGACCAAGCCCTCGACCTGATCCGGCTCGACCCGCAGTGGCGGAGCTTCTTTACCGACGGTTCGACGCTCGATCTGTGTGCTGATGTGCCGCAGATGCAGGCCACGCTCGACCGCCACGCGCCGGGGACCGGGGCGGGGGCGGGGTACGGGCGTTTCATGGAGCTTTCGAAGCGGCTCCACCGGATCTCCGATGAGTTTTTCTTTTGGCGGCCGGTGGGCGGGCTCTCCGACATGTTCGACCCGCACCGCAGTTTCAATGTGGGAATGCTCCGCGAGATCATGGGGATGCGACCGGGGCACAGCGTTTCCGGCACCGTCCGGGCCTATGTGCCCGACGCCCGGGCGGCGCAGATGTTCGATCATTTCACGCAGTATGTGGGAAGCTGCCCCGAATCTTCGCCGGCAATCCTCTGCGGCATCGCCAACATGCAGTCGCGCGACGGGGTCTGGTATCCGCGCGGGGGAACCGGCGCCGTGCCACGGGCCTTGGCTACCCTCGCGGTCGATCTCGGCGTCGACATCCGCACCCGCACCCCCGTCAGCCGGATCCTCGTCGAGAAAGGGAAGGTGCGCGGCGTGGTGACGGAGCAAGGGGAGACGATCCCGGCGGCCGTGGTGGTGAGCAACTCAGACAGTGTCCGCACCCACCGCGAACTCGTCGACGGCGCGCCCGCCGCTCGATTCCTGGGGCGGCGGAAGTACGAGCCGGCCTGTTCCGGAGTCGTCCTCTACCTCGGCCTCGACCGCCGTTACGAACAACTCCTCCACCACAACTTCGTCTTCTCGGCCGACCCGCACGAGGAGTTCGACTTCATCTACCGCAAGGGGGAGCCGGCCCCCGACCCGACTTGCTACGTCTGCGCCCCGGCCGTCACCGAACCGGAGGTGGCGCCGCCCGGAGGGGAGGCCCTCTACGTGCTCGTTCATACCCCCTACCTCCGGCCCCACCACGACTGGTCGAAGATGTTCGCCCCCTATCGGAAGCGGATCATCGAGAAACTCGTCTCCACGGCCGGACTCGAGGATATCGAGCAGCACATCGTCGTTGAGCGATTCCTCACGCCGCAGGACATCAACGACCGCTACCACGTCCTCGACGGCGCGATCTACGGCCTGGCGAGCCATGGCAGATTCTTCGGCGCCTTCAAGCCTTCGAACCGTTCCCCAGACATCGAAGGGCTGTACCTCGCCGGTGGCTCTGCCCACCCGGGACCGGGCATGCCGATGGTGCTGATGTCGGGCTGGATCGCGGCCGACACCGTTGACAAGGATCGGCTCGTCGAGCCCTCCGGCCCGGTGTCGACGCCGGCCTCCTGCGCGGTCTGACGGCGCCCGGGAGGAGCCCTTGAAGCGCGACGGCACGGACGGTGAGGGGGGGGACCAACTCCCCCCCTTTTCGCGAACGCTCTACCACTGGTTCATGGTCTATGTCCGGCGTTCGATGCGCCGGCACTTCCACAGCTTGCGGTTGCTCGGCGGCGCGGGGGGAGGGCCTGATCATCCCGATCTCGGGGGTCAACCGGTGATCTTCTACGCGAACCATCCCGGCTGGTGGGATCCGCTCGTGTTCTTCACCGTCGCCCAGGAGCTGTGGCCCGATCGGCTCAACTACGGTCCGATCGACGCCGCGGCGCTCGGCAAGTATCGATTCCTCGAACGGATCGGATTGGTCGGCATCGAGCCAGGGACGCGCCGCGGCGCGGCCCGTTTCCTCCGCATCGCCCGGGCCGCCGGCCGTCGCCCAGACGTCATCTTCTGGGTCACAGCCCAGGGGGAGTTCGCCGATCCGCGGGAGCGCCCGATCGTGATCCGCCCGGGGGTTGGGCACGCCGCGGGAGCGAACGAACAAGGGGTGATCGTGCCGATGGCGGTCGAGTACCCGTTCTGGAATGAGCGCTTGCCCGAAGCACTCGTGGCCTTCGGCGACCCAATCCCGATGGGGCGGGGCGGCGGCCTCGACGCCCATGACTGGACCCCGCTCCTCGCGGAGCGTCTCGAGGCGACCCAGGACCGGTTGGCCCGGGCCGCCCGGGGGCGCGACCCGGCCCCGTTCCGCACGCTCCTCGCCGGGGATGTCGGGGTGGGGGGGGTCTACGATCTCGGCCGCCGGCTCCGTGCCTGGCTCGCGGGGCAACCATTCGATCCCTCCCACGGCAGCCGTCCGCCCCCTTCCCCGGACCAGCGGCGATGATCCTGGCCTGGTGGACCCTCCCGGGCTTGGCGCTCGCCAGCCTGCCGGCGCTGCTGACGCTCGCCAATCTGCGGTTCTTCACCCGCGCCCCGCGACCGGCGCCGGGCGCGTGCCCCGCCGCGGTCTCCGTCCTCGTGCCGGCCCGCGACGAGGCCCGGGTGATCGGCCGGCTCGCCGCCGCCGTTCTTGCCAACCGCGATGTCGACCTCGAACTGGTGATCCTCGACGACGACAGCCAGGATGAAACCGCGGCGATCGTCTCGGCCCTTGCCGTCGCCGATCCGCGCGTCCGGCTGCTTCGCGGTCAGCCGCTTCCCCCAGGCTGGTGCGGCAAACAGCACGCCTGCTGGCAGCTCGCCCAAGCGGCGCGCCACGACCTCCTCGTGTTCCTCGACGCCGACGTCACCCTCGAGCCCGATGCCCTGGCACGGACCGTCGCTTTCCTCGAGACACGAGGCGTCGATCTGGCGAGCGGATTCCCCCGCCAGGAGACCGGCTGCCTCCTCGATTGGCTCCTCCTCCCGCTCATCCACTTCGTGCTCCTCGGCTACCTCCCGCTGGCGATCGCTCGTATCGACAACCGCCCCGGACTCGCCGCCGGATGCGGCCAATTATTCATCACCCGACGAGAGGCCTATCGGGCTTGCGGGGGCCATGCCGCCATCAAGGCCTCCCTCCACGACGGCATCAAGCTCCCCCGCGCCTATCGGGCCGCGGGCCTGTCGAGCGATCTGTTCGATGCCGGTGACATCGCCCGCTGCCGGATGTACGGCACCGATCGGGAGGTGCTGCGGGGCCTCGGGAAAAACGCCACCGAGGGGATCGCCGCGCCGGGGAGCATCCTCCCCTTCACCCTCCTCCTCGCCGGCGGCCAGATCCTCCCGGCCCTCCTCCTCGGCTCCGGCCTCGCCGCTGGATGGGAGGGCTGGCCGACCTGGGGCGTGGCCATGGCACTGGCGGCCGCGGCCGCCGCGTGGGCTCCGAGGCTCCTGGCGGTTCACCGCTTCGGCCACAGCCTCACCAGCGCCCTGGTCCATCCGCTCGGCGTGGCGGTGTTCCTCGGCATCCAGTGGACCGCCCTGATCCGCCGGTCGCTCGGCCTGAAAACGAGCTGGCGGGGCCGAGCGCTGTCGCCCCAGTAGAGCTGGACGCAGGGCGCTGGCCGCTCACTCCACCGCCCCCCGCGAGAGGGCCCGACGCGCCGCGCGGGCCGCCGCTTCAGCCGCGGCCAGACTGTCGGCGACGGCCGTCAGATGCCCCATCTTCCGCCCCGGCCGCGGGGCTGATTTGCCGTAAAGATGGAGGCTCACCCCCGCCACCGCCAGGGCCGCGTTCCAGTCAGGCTCCCCCAGCTCCCAACAGTCGCCGAGGAGATTCACCATCGCCGCCGGGGAGCGGAGCTGGGGGGATCCGAGCGGAAGGCCACAGACGGCCCGTACCTGCTGCTCGAATTGGCTCGTCACGGCCGCCTCGATCGTGAGGTGACCGGAGTTGTGGGGCCGCGGGGCGATCTCGTTGACCAGCAGCCCCCCGTCGGAGGTGACGAAGAACTCGACACAGGCGACACCGACGACGTCGAGTGCCTCGAGAACCCGCTCCGCCATCCGCCGCGCGGCGCTGACGGTGGCCTCCGGCAGCCCCGCAGGGGCGAGCGAACAGTCGAGGATGTGGTGGCGATGATGGTTGAGCGAGGGCTCCCAGGTGCAGATTTCCCCGTGGAGACCGCGGGCGGCGACGACCGACAGCTCGCAGGCAAACGGAATCCATCCCTCTAAAACCAGTTCCGCCGGTCCCAAGCTTTCCCAGGCGGCATCGACGTCCGCCGGGCTGTCGATGCGGCGCTGCCCCTTCCCGTCATAGCCCGAGCCACACGTCTTCAGGACGGCCGGCAGCCCCGTCCGCGCCACGGCGGCCAGAAGATCGTCCCGCGAGCGGACCATGCTGTGCGGGGCGCAGGGGATCGCTTGGGCGACGAGGAACGCCTTCTCTCGCCCCCGATCCTGGGTCGTAAACAGCACCTCCGGCCCCGGGCGGACCGGCACCACGGCGTTGAGGGCCCGGGCCGCGACCACCGGCACGTTCTCGAACTCGTACGTCACCGCCGCGAATCGGCCCCCCAGCGCCACCAACCTGGCCGGGTCGTCGAGGAGCCCGACATGGACCCGGTCGCAGTGCCGGGCGGCGGGGCAATCGGCATGGTCGACGACCGCCTCGACGCGATAGCCCATCCGCCGGGCGGCAGAGGCGAACATGGCGCCGAGCTGGCCACCACCGAGGACGCCGAGGGTCGCGCCGGGGAGGATGGGGGACCGACCGGCGAGGGCAGGGGAGAGACTGGGATGGCTCACGGGATGTCACGCTTGACGGGGGCAGTCGAGATCTTCGGCAAGCACCCGCGCCGTCTGTTCCTCGCGGTAGACCCGGAGGGCTTCGGCGAGACGGTCGTCGTGGAGGGCGAGGACCGCCACCGCCAGGAGGGCCGCATTCGTGGCCCCTGCCGGCCCGATCGCCAGGGTACCGACCGGGATTCCGGCCGGCATCTGCACGATCGAGAGGAGCGAATCGACCCCCCGGAGCAGCGCCGATTCGACCGGCACACCGAACACCGGGAGGGCCGTCTGGGCCGCCATCATGCCAGGGAGATGGGCCGCCCCTCCGGCCCCGGCAATGATCAACCGGAGGCCGCGGCGGGCCGCGTTGCTGGCATATTCGGCAAGTTTCCCCGGGGTGCGGTGAGCCGAGACGATCTCGCACTCGTGCGCGACACCGAACTGCGTCAGCACCTGCGAGGCGCGCTCGAGCGTCGCCCAGTCGGAGCGGCTCCCCATCACGATCCCCACCAGCGCCGCGGGGGTGCGATCAGGGG
>JBAWVV010000116.1:0-11389 GCA_037147115.1 Planctomycetia bacterium
GGATCGGCGTCTGCTTCGGCTCGATGCCCGCCTGCCGCAGCGCCTCGAGGGCGAGGTTCAAAGCCCGCGGCTCGCGCGCGATTCCCTCCCGCATGTTGCGGTATTGCTCGGTGATCGTGACGTCGATCCGGGCCTTTGGATGCGCCTGCCGCAGCGGCGCGGCGATCGATTCGAGGAGCGCTGCATGGGACGCGAGCCCCTCCTCCTCGAAGTCGCGGAGGATCAGCCGGGCCTCGGCGGAGGCGACACCGCCGGCGACGGAATAGGGATGGACAAACCCGTCCCGGCCGTCGGTCTTCTCAGGGGAAAGACTCTCCTTCGGGAGCGCATCGAGGAAGGCGGCGAGGATCTTGATCGCATTGACGATCACCCCCTTGCCGACGCTCGGGTGGGTGTTGATGCCGGTGATGGTGACGACGGCGAGATCGGCGGAAAACGTCTCGGCGTTGACCTCTCCGGTGCCGAAGCCGTCGAGGGTGTAGCCGACGATGGCGCCGATGCCCCTGACGTCGAGATGCTGCGTGCCGCGGCCGATCTCCTCGTCGCAGGTGAAGACAAGCCGGATCGGGCCGTGGGGCACCTCGCGGCGCTCCATGAGCCGGGCGGCGGCCGCCATGATCACCGCCACCCCCGCCTTGTCGTCGGCGCCCAAGAGCGTCGTGCCGTCGGAAGTGATGATCGTGGAGCCGATCAGTGATTTTAGCTCGGGGTTGTCGGCGACGCGGATGACGCGCGAGGGGTTGCCGGGGAGAACGATGTCGCCGCCGGCGTAGCGAGTGTGGACGACCGGCTTGACATCGGTTCCTGATGTTTCTGGCGAGGTGTCGACATGCGCCACCCAGGCGATCGTCGGAGCGGCATGGCTGACCGTGGCCGGCACGGTTGCCATGACGACACCATGCTCCGAGAGGCAGACGTCGGCAAGACCGAGGGCCCGGCACTCCGCCGCGAGGAGCCGGCAGAGATCGAGTTGCTTGGCCGTGCTCGGGCTCGACTGCGAATGCTCGTCGGCCTGGGTGTCGATGCGGACGTAGGCGAGGAACCGGTCGAGGAGCGTGGGCACGGGACGGCTTCCGGGGGAGCGGCGGGCAAGGCGACAGATCGAGAGAACGTAGCACGACGCCCACCCTTCCTGCCATGGCCGCGGGGCCCCTTTCCCCATCGCACCCGGGAGCGCTTCGCGGGTAGATTGGTCACATGGAAAGGCCCTTGGTGATCCCGCCGCGCTCCCGCCGATCGGGCCATTGGCTCGCTTGGGTGCGGGCGCTTCGGGAGCTCGTCATGTGCATGGCGATCCTTGCCGGAATCTCGTTGAGCGCGACAAAGGCGACCGCCGACGATCGTCTCGGCTCCCTCCTTCCCGGCATCACGGCAGCCTGCGGCACCTGTCATGCCGGGCCAGACTCGGCGGGGGGGCTTTCAATTGAGGGGGTCTTTCATTCGGCAGCGTCGGACGACCCCGCCGACCGAGCCGTCCGGGAGCTCCTCGTGCGGATGCATGACCGGGTTGCGGCCGGGGAGATGCCCCCCGAGCCGCAGAGCCTCGCCGACGACGCGCGGCAGGAATTGGTCGCGGCGCTTGGCCGCGTCATCGACGCGGCTGACCGGGCCGACATTCGGGCCAACGGCCGCGTGCCGCTGCGCCGGCTCAACCGACATGAGCTCGAACAGTGCTTGAGGACGTTTCTCGAGCTTCCCGATCTCGACGTCGCCGATCTTCTCCCCGAGGACAGCCTCCGCGACGGGTTTCCCAAGTCGGCTGAAGGGCTCGAGCTCTCGCGTCTCCAATTTACGGGGACACTCGATGCCGTCGACGCCGCCCTCGCCGCGGCGATCGCGCCGGGCGTGGCCCCGCCCGACTCAAGAACCTTCACGGCGATCTCGAAGAGTCTGTTCGGTGGCACCGCCTACGGGGAACCGGAAGCGATGTCCTTTGTCAAAGACTCGCTCCCGGTCGCAGCCCCCGCGGCCGATGACGCCGCGGTCGAGTGTGCAATCTTCCGCTCGGCTTACTGGCCCTATCATGGCTATCCGGCCGGGTTCGTCGCCGAGCGACCGGGCCGCTACCGTGTTCGCTTCCGGGCCCGCGCCGTGCTCCAGCAGCCCGACCGTTCGCTTCTTCCGGCGACGGCGCCGGTGCCGATGACGTTTCGGGCCCGGGCGCCGTCGGGGCCGGACGTGTCGGGGGACGTGAAGGCCGTCGGTGGTCTCTTCGACATCGCCCCGGAAGAAGCCGACTACGAAACAATGGTCTTGTTGCGGGCCGGCCAGACGATCGAATGGAGCCCGCTCGGGCTGGCTGTGCCACTGGCACGGAATGTCGATGGCGGCCCCCCGACCTATCGCTTTCCGCCGCCGCCGCCGGGGGGCCATCGCGGGGTGGCCGTCCGTTCGCTCGAGATCGTTGGGCCGTTGCCCCCCGATGACGGCGCGTGGCCCCCTGCTTCACACCGGATCCTGTTTGGCGATCTGCCGATCCGTGCGAGCTCGAGTGGAACGCTGCCAGTGGAGGTGGTGCCGCGGGAGAAGGTGGCCGATGCGCGGCGGCTCCTCCGGCAGTTTGCCGGGCGGGTGTTCGGCCGGGAGGTGGGGGACGACGACGTTTCGGCGGCGGAAAGAGTGGTGCTCGCGGCGCTCGACGCGGGGAGCGAGTTCACGGCGGCGATGCTCGCCGGCTACCGGGTCATCCTGGCGGCACCAGAGTTTCTGCTTGTCGCCGATCCGCGCGGTGGCAGAGGGACCGAGGGGGAGAGCGATGCCCGGGCCCTCGCGGCTCGGCTGTCGCTTTTTCTCTGGAACGACCGCCCCGATGCGGCGCTGCTGGCGGCTGCGAACGAGGGGCGGCTTGCCGATCCTGCGGGGCTTGTGGCCGAGGCCGACAGGCTCATCGATGACCCACGGTTTACCAGGTTCGTGGCGACGTTCACCGACCACTGGCTCGACCTGCGCCATCTGCGGCGCGATGAACCTGATGCCCGGTTCTTTCCCGAATACCGCTTTGACGAGTATCTCGTCGAGTCACTCGGCCGGGAGACCCGCGCAAGCGTCGAGCGGTTGATTCGGGACGATCTCCCGATCGCCAAGCTCATTGATGACGACGTGCTCCTCGTCAACGATCGTCTCGCCGTGCATTACGGGCTGCCGCCTGTCAGTGGCTCTGCTGTTGGTCCGGTGCCCCGCCCTGCCGGGTCGCCGCGAGGGGGGCTGCTGACACAAGGGGCCATTTTGAAAGTCACGGCCAATGGCACCTCGACCTCGCCGGTGAAGCGCGGCGCCTGGGTGATGGCGCGGCTCCTCGGCGAGCCACCGCCGCCGCCGCCGGAGAAGGTGCCGGCGGTCGAGCCCGATATTCGCGGGGCGACGAGCATCCGTGAGCTTCTCGCCCGCCACACCTCCGACGCCAGCTGCGCCGCCTGCCACCGCCGCTTCGATCCTGTCGGCTTCGCGCTCGAGGCGTTTGATGTCTGTGGCGGGGAGCGGTCGCGCGTTCGCGGGCTCGCGCCGATCGGCAGCCCGGCCGATACGCCCGATCTCGTCACCGGCATCGATCGGGCTGGGCACGATTTTGCCTACCGGCTCGGCGCGGCGATCGATCCGGCCGGTACGCTTGCCGACGGCACGCCCTTTGACGACATCCGCGGGCTCAAGGCCGAGCTTGCGAAGCGCCCGCGGCAACTGGCCCGCAATCTCCTTGTGCTCTGGACGGCGTATGCCACGGGAGCGCCGCTGCGGTTCTCCGATCGGCCGCTGATCGAGGCGATCCTCGATGCCGCCGAGCCGGAGGGTTTTCGAGTGAGAGGGCTGCTTGGGCGCTTTATCGCGAGCCCGATCTTCGCAGGCGCGATCTTCACTGCCGCCCCTGAACCAGCGGGAGCGCTGCCATGAGTCGGTGTGGTCTCAAAAAGCTGTCGCGGCGGACGGTGCTTCGCGGGGCGGGCGTGGCGATCGCGCTTCCCTGGCTCGACGCCTTCGCGCGCGGGGCCGGCAGCGCCGGGCCGCCACGCCGAGCGCTGTTTATCATGAACAACCTCGGCGTCCTCCCGAAGCCGTTCTTCCCGGGGGAGACAGGCCCTGGCTATGCCCTCTCGCCGCTCCTCGAGCCGCTCTCCAGCCGGCGCGACGACTTCACCGTCATCAGTGGCCTCTCCCATCCGGGGGTCCGGGGTGGGCATTCGACGGAGAACTGTTTTCTCACCGCCGCGCGCGGACCGACCCGGAGTGGATTTCGCAACACCGTCTCGCTCGATCAATTCGCGGCGGCAGCGATCGGCGACCAAACCCGCTTCCCATCGCTCAACCTCGGCGTCAACGTTGACAAGGTCAATCGCAGCCTCGCCTGGACGCGCGATGGGGTGCTGGTGCCCGCCGAAGATCGGCCGTCGCGGGTCTACGAGCGGCTGTTCATGGCCGGCTCGCCCGAACAGGTGGCGGAGCGCCGCCGGCGACTCGCCGAGCGTGGGAGCATCCTCGACGCCACCGTCGACGAAGCCCGGCGGCTTGGCCGCGCCGTTGGCACGACTGACCGGCAGCGGCTCGAGCGCTTCCAGACGAGCGTCCGCGAGGTGGAGGAGCGGCTCCATGCCGAGGGGGCCTGGGAGGATCGGCCGAAGCCAGTGCCTGCGGAGGCGATTCCCGCCGATGTCGTCGATCGGGCCCTCCTCTTCAAAGGCTATGAATCGATGCTCGCGATCGCCCGGCTCGCGCTCGAGACCGATTCGACGCGCCTTGTGACGCTCCTCGTCGACGCCTTCGCCACGCCGCCGTTTCGGCTCGACGAAGGGGCCGAAGCGAAGCTCACGCTTGACGACTACCACAACCTTTCCCACCACGGCCAAGATGCGCAGCGCGTCGCGCAGCTCCTCGAGGCCGATCGCCGGCAGATGACGTTGCTCGCGGGGCTGCTCGAGTCGCTTGCCGAGCGCCGCGAGGGGGAGGAGCGTCTCCTCGATCGGACGACCGTGCTCTTCGGGTCGAACATGGGCGATGCCAACACCCACGACAATACGAATCTGCCGATTCTTCTGGCTGGCGGCGGCTTCCGGCACGGCAGCCACTTGGCGTTCAATCCCGACGACAACGCGCCGCTTTCGAATCTCTTCGTCTCGGTGCTCCAGCGCCTGGGGATCGAAGCTGACACGTTCGCCTCGAGCACCGGGACGCTTGCCGGGCTCGAATGACATACTATCCCCCTGCCCTTCGACACGGCCCTCAGGCGTGGGCTCGCCCGTCTGAGCTGATTGGAGATCTTGACCCATGAATCCCTCCCCTTTGTTTTCCTCCGCTTCGTTTCGATCGGGCGCTACTCGGTTGCGATCGGTCGCTCTCTTGGCCTTGATCGTAGGGTTTGCTTGTGTCTCGGCGACCGAGGCCCAGGAGCCCCCCTACGACACGCGGCCGGAGGTCGCCCCCCCTTTCCATCGCGTCCGCTATGAGGCTGGCACGGAGGCGGGGGCGCTTGTCTTCCCCGCCACGTTCACCGTCTGGATCCCGCCGGGGGTCGAGCGCGTGCGTGGCGTCGTCGTCCATCAGCATGGCTGCGGCACCGGGTCGTGCTCCTCCGGCCTCACCGGGGCCCACGACCTCCACTGGCAGGCCCTCGCCGCCAAGCATGACTGTGCGCTGCTTG
Organism: Planctomycetia bacterium; assembly: GCA_037147115.1. Classification (GTDB taxonomy): domain Bacteria; phylum Planctomycetota; class Planctomycetia; order Pirellulales; family UBA1268; genus QWOP01. The sequence continues at coordinate 5,627 of JBAWVV010000116.1, forward strand.
CGCCGGTTTACGAGCAGCCCGAAACCGCCGATTGCCAACTGTGGTGCGATCCGCGAAACGGCTCGGCTTTCACCTTCAATCGCGCCCTTGCCGACCTCAGCCGGCTCACCGGCCACGCGGAGCTCGAGAGTGTTCCCTGGGCGCTGTGGGGCCATTCAGGGGGCGGCGTGTGGGCAGGCGCCATGACCTGCCTCTATCCCGACCGCGTCGCTGCCGTCTGGCTTCGCTCGGGCGTGCCGCTCCTCGAGGCCGACGCCTCGCGGCCCAATGCCAAGCCGCATGCGTTTCCCGATGCAGCGCGGGCCGTGCCCATGCTCTGCAATCTCGGTGCGAAAGAAGGGGTGCGGGACATCGACGAACGCTTCAAAGGCGTCTGGCCGGGGAATAAGACCTTCTTCGAGGCCGTCCGCCGGCGCGGGGCGCTTGTTGGCGTGGCGATCGATCCCTTGAGCAGCCACGACTGCGGCAATCAGCGCTACCTCGCCATCCCCTGGCTCGATGCCTGCCTTGCGGCCCGCTTGCCGGAGGAGCCCGATGGACCGCTTCGCCCGATGGCGATCGAAAAGGCGTGGCTGGCGCCGATCGAAGGGGGAGCGCCTGTGCCTGCGAATCGCTTCTCCGGCGACGCTCTCGCCCTCGGCTGGCTTCCCGACGAAGCCACGGCCAGACGCTTCACGGCCTACGTGAAGGACACGCGCGTCGCCGACGACTCCCCGCCCCCTGTGCCCACGCGGGTGCGCTTCGAGAACGGCACGCTCGTCTGGGACGCCATGGCCGATCTGGAAAGCGGCCTGGCCGGCTTCGTCATCGAGCGCGACGGCATGCGGATCGCCCCCCTGCCGGACAATCCCCAAAACCCGTTCGGCAGGCTTGTCTTCCAGCGGCTCCAGTACAGCGACACCCCGCCGCAGCCGCTGGCCCGCTTCGAGTTTGTCGATCCCGAGCCGCAGGCCGGGAAGGCTCATCGCTACCGCGTCATCGCGCTCAATACCGCCGGCGGCGAATCGGTGCCGAGCGCCGAGGCTTCGGCGCCGTGAGCCGGTCGCTTCCGCTCACAGCCCAAACGCCTTCCGCAGGACTTCGAGGGACTGCTTCCCCTGCTCGGCGGCGACGACGACGTTGAGCCTCACTTCGCTCGTGCTGACGAGATCGACGTTCACCCCTGCGTCGCCCAGCGGCGCGAAGAGCCGGTCGGCCACGCCGGCGTGGCTGCGGATCCCTACGCCGGTGATCGAGAGCTTGGCGACGTGCGGCACGTTGGCCACGGTTGCCCCCCGGGCCTTTGCGATCCTCCCCGCCACCTCGATCGCCCGATCGCGATCGACCGACGGCACGGTGAACGACAGCTCCGCCCGGCCACCGCGTGGGTGACTCTGGACGATCATGTCGACAAACAATTTCTGCCGGCCGATCTCCTCGAAGACGTCCGCCGCCACGCCCGGCGTGTCAGGAAGATCGGTGAAGGTGACCAGCGCCTGTGAGGAATCGAGTTGGCAGTCCTCGACCGCCAGATCCTCCATCCCCTCGAGGCGTCGGACGACGTCGAGCGGGCTCGACTTCGTCGGCGGGGCGGCGGTGCCGGACGACTCGGCCGTATCGACCTCCGGCTTCTCGAGTTCGAAGGCGGCATGGGCGGCCTTGACCGCCTTGGCGGCGTCGGCCCGGTCGATGAGGACGGAAATCTTGATCTCGCTGGTGGTGATCATGCGGACGTTGATCCCCTCGCGCGACAGCGCCAGGAACATTCTTCCTGCCACCCCCTCTTCCCGCGCCATGCCGACGCCGACGACCGAGACTTTCGCCATTGAATCGTCGTGCGACACGCCTGTGGCGCCGAGCGCCTTGGCGACGGCCCGGGTGACGTCGAGCGCCTGGGCGAGATCGTCGGCCGGGACGGTGAACGAGATGTCGGCCAGCCCTTGCTGGGCGACGTTTTGCACGATCATGTCGACGGCGATCCCCGAGGAGGCCAGCGGCGAGAACAGCTTGTGGTTGCTCCCCGGCTGATCGGGCACCCCTTCGAGCGTGATCCGGGCCTCATCCTTGGCCAGCGCTACGCCACTGACAGGGCGGGACGTGGCCCGGTCGGCGGCGACGATGAGCGTACCGGGGACATCCTTGAAGCTCGAGCGGACGAGCACCGGAACGCCGAACTTCTTGGCAAACTCGATCGACCGCGGGTGCATCACGCCGGCGCCGAGGCTCGCCAGTTCGAGCATTTCGTCGTAGCTGATCGAAGGGAGGCGACGGGCGGCGGGGAGGATCCGCGGATCGGTCGTGTAGACGCCGTCGACGTCGGTGTAGATCTCGCAGACGTCGGCCCGCAGCACCGCGGCGAGCGCCACGGCGGTGGTGTCGGAGCCGCCGCGGCCGAGCGTCGTGATGTCGCCATGCTGATCGATCCCCTGGAAGCCGGCGGCGATCACGATCCGGCCGTCGTCGAGGAGCTTCATGACGTGGTCGGTAGAGATCGACTTGATCCGGGCCTTGGTGTGGGTGCTGTCGGTGCGGATGCCGATCTGGGCGCCGGTCAGGCTCACCGCCTCCTCGCCGAGTGATTGGATCGCCATCGCGAACAAGGCCACGCTCACCTGCTCGCCGGTGGAGAGGAGCATGTCCATCTCGCGGGCGCTGGGGCGCTCGGTGATCTGCTTGGCGAGATCGACGAGGACGTCGGTCTGGTGCCCCATGGCACTGACGACCACGACGACCTTGTCGCCGCCCCTGTGCCGGGCCACCGCTTTGCGGGCCGCCGCCACGATCTTCTGCGCGTCGGCCACGCTCGTCCCGCCGAACTTCTGAACCACCAGGGCCATCGTCTCACCGCTCCCTTTCAAGGACCTGCGCTGTAAAGACCGGAAAATGGTGCCTGCAACTTTTTCCAGACTCATGCGCTTACCGCGCTCTGTCAAGAAACCGTTCCATCAACGTCCACCCCGGCTCGATCCGCGCTGCCGGATCGCGGGCGACTGCCGCGGCCGCGGCGACTTCGTCGTACGTTCCCCCAGCCCCCTCGATGCCGCTGCCGGCAAGGAGAAAGGGGACGGCGCCGCGGGAGTGGGTCTTCGTGGCGAGGAACGTGGGATGATCGGGGCAGACGAGCATTCGCCACGCCGGTAGCGTCGCCAGATGGGCCGCGATCGGCGCTACGACGAGCTCGTCGATCCGCTCGATCGCCCGCACCTTCTCGACGGCGTTTCCCTCGTGGCTCGCCTCGTCGGGGGCCTCGACATGAACGCAGACGAGATCGGCGTGAGCGAGCTCCGCGATCGCCGCTCGCCCCTTGGCGGCGTAGTCGGTGTCGAGATAGCCGGTCGCCCCCGGCACCTCGAGGCGCTTCCAGCCGGCCAGCGCTGCCAGGCCCCGCAGCAGATCGACCGCCGTGATCATCGTCGAGCGCGTGCCGAAGCCCGTGGCAGCGTATTTCTTCGCAAACGGCTCCATCCGCGGGGCCCGCCCCGCGCCCCACAGCCAGACGTTCGTAGCGGGGCGCTTGCCGGCGGCGATCCGGGCCGCGTTGACCGGATGCCCGGCGAGCCAGCGAGCGCTGGCGGCCATGAGGTCGGTCAGAAGGTGGCTGCCGGTGCCGCGTGGGAAAGCGTCGAAGACTGGCTGATCGACGAGATCGTGGGGGGGCGTAGCCCGCAGATCGGAGCCGAGGGGCGCTTGTGTCCCGGCGGCACCGCGATAGAGGAGGAGATTGCGGTAGCTGACGCCGGGGGTGAACTGCCAGCCGGCGAGGTCGGGGAAGTCTGCGGAGAGCCCCTCCTGGCAGGCGGCCAGGAGCGCCGTCGCTTCGTCGGTTGAGACATGCCCAGCGGTGAAATCCTCCATCACGCCGGCGGTGATCGTGACGAGGTTACAGCGCACGGCCCAGTCATCGCTCCTCAGCTCGATCCCCTTGGCGGCTGCCTCGAGCGGCGCCCGGCCGGTGAAGAAGCGGAGCGGGTCGTAGCCGAGGAGGCTCATGCAGGCCACCTCGGAGCCAGGGGGAAGGCTGTCGGGGACGTGGTTGGTGAGCCCGACTTGCCCGCGCGCGGCGAGTGTGTCGAGGGCCGGCGTGCGCGCGGCCTGGAACGGCGTCAGCCCCCCGAGCGAGGCCTGGGGGGCGTCAGCGGCGCCGTCGGGAATCACGATCACGTACTTCATCAGCACTTCTTCCCCGTGAGGTGGTGGGCTGTGATGGTGGGGCGGCTCATTCGTCGAGCACTCCCAGGCAAACGCTCTTCCCCCGAACGACATCGCAGCGGTCGATGGAAAGGAGGGCCTCGTGAACGGCACCCGACGGGCAGGAGTGGGTCATGATCACCAGCGCTACGTCCAGCGGGGCGGTCGCGGCGGCGGTCGCGGCGGCGTCGATTGTGTCGTGCTGGATCACCGAGGCGATCGAGATCCCGTGATCCCCGAGAATCCCCGTGATCCGCGCGAGGACGCCGGGGCGGTCGATGACGACGATGCGGAGGAAGTGACGCTCGCTGGCATCGACGCCGGCGAGCTTCGCGGCGGGGGTGTCGGCGGAGAGCAGCCCGGTGGTGCGGAAGGTGATCGCCGTCCGCCCGACGACCGTGTCGATGATGTCGGCCACGACGGCCGAGGCGGTTGGCATCTGCCCCGCCCCTAGCCCGTGGAAGAACATTCTCCCGACGGCGTCGCCGACGATGCTGACGGCGTTGTAGGCGCCGCGCGTCTCGGCCAGCGGCGTGCCGATCTTCACCAGCGCCGGGGCGACGCGCATCGCCAGTCGGCCGTCGGTGCGACGCGCCACCGCCACGAGGCGGATCCGGTAGCCGAGTTCGGCGGCATAGCGGATGAGGTCGATGTCGACGGTGTCGATGCCGGTTCGCGGAATCTCCTTCCAGGGCACCCAGACGCCGAAGGCGAGGTGGGAGAGGATGGCAAGCTTTTGTGTGGCGTCGGTGCCGTCGACGTCCATCGACGGGTCGGCTTCGGCAAAGCCCTTCGCTTGGGCAAGCGCCAGGGCCTCGGCGTAGCTCAAGCCATCCTCCTCCATCCGCGTCAGGATGAAGTTGCTCGTACCGTTGAGAATCCCGCGGATGCTCTCGATCCGGTTGGCGGCGAGGCATTCGCCGATGGCGGCGACGATCGGGATCCCGCCGGCGACTGCCGCCTCGAAGGCGATCGAGCGGCCGAGCCGGCGGGCGAGTTCGAACAGCTCCGGGCCGTGCTCGGCGAGGAGCGCCTTGTTGGCCGTGACGACATCCTTCCCGCTCTCGAGGAGCTCCACCATCATCGACCGGGCCGGCTCGAGGCCGCCGACGAGGAGGGCGGCCAGCGCAATCGAGGGATCGCGAGAGATCGTGCCGATGTCGGTCGAGATCGGGATCGCCGGGAGCGTGCAGTCGCGCTCCTTGGCGGGGTCGCGGACGACCGCGGCGGCGACCTCGATCGGTCGGCCAGCATGGCGAGTGATGTGGTCGGCGGAGTCGACAAGGATGCGGACGACGCCGGAGCCGACGGTGCCGAGCCCGACGAGGCCGATCCGTACCGGCTGGGCCAAGTCATGGTGAGCCATGAGGGGGGAATGCTCCGGGAAAGGGGAAGCCCTGCAATGTACCGAGCGTAGCTTGACGCGACCAACGACGCTCCTCCGCCACGGCCGGGGAACGGCCGCGGCAGGGGAGAGACTGCCGGTTCTACCGGTCTTGCTGGTCGGGGGGGCGGCCGGTCGCCCGGCAGGGGGCGATGCCGTACAACGGGGCGGGAGTCGGGCCGACCCCGTCCCCACCGCTTCCACACCTCCGC
>JBAWVV010000117.1:0-11331 GCA_037147115.1 Planctomycetia bacterium
CCCCCGCAACCCCCCGCCCGTCAGCCCGGATTCCAGGGGATCGCGCCCCCGGCAGGCGGGTGGTATCTCGGTGCTCCGCTCCCGATCGGTGATCAGTTGTTCGTCCTCGTCGAGGAGCGGGGGGAGATCCGTCTCGACGTCCTCGCCGCCGCCGATGGAACGATCGTCTGGTCGCAACCGCTGGCCGAACTCGAGGACGACCGCGTGATCGGCAATCGTGAAAGCCACCTCCGCCGGGTCGGAGGGCTCTCCCCGTCGTTCGGCGATGGGGTGCTCGTCTGCCCGACCGGGACCGGCACAACCGTTGCCGTCGATCTTGCCACGCGGACGCTCCTCTGGGCCTACAACCACCCGCAGCCGGAGGGGGGGGACACGGTCGTTCTCCAAAACGGCGTGCGGATCCGCCGCGGCAACGCCCTCGGTGGAGCGGTGGTGATCAATGGCCAGGTCTTCGGCGCGGCCGCAGGACCGTCGGCCACGACAGGGTGGCGCGATGGCGTGCCGATTGTTGCCGGGGGGAGGATCATCCTCACGCCACGGGAGTCGGAGGAAATCCACTGCCTCGATCTGCGGTCGGGGAGCATCGCCTGGAAGCAGCCGCGCAAGGAGGGGCTGTACGTCGCCGGAGTCGTCGATGGCGGCGTGATCCTCGTCGGCCGTCGTGGCGTCCACAGCGTCGCGCTCGCCGACGGAGCGCCGCGCTGGGCCACGCCGCTGGTCCTCGCTGGAGCCTGCCCGAGTGGTCGAGGGGTAATCACCGACGGCCGGTTGTTCCTCCCCATCGACGCGCCGGAGGTGATCGAGATCGATCTCGCCGACGGCAAGATCGTCGGTCGCTCGCCGTCGCGCGGCGGTACGGTGGCGGGCAATTTGGTGGCCTACCGCGGCGAGGTGGTCTCGCAGGGGGTCGATTCGCTCGATGTCTTCCATCAGACCGCCGCCCTCGGGGAGCGGATCGAGACCGCCGGTCGGGAGGGGAGGCCTGATCCGCGGACGCTGCTCTGGAAAGGACAGATGGCCATCGACAGGGGGGACGTCGTGGCCGGCATCGGTGCGATCGTCTCGGCGCACGATGCTGCGCCCGATGCGGTTCCCGACTCGGTCGTCGGCGATGCCCTCCGCGCCGCGCTCGATCGGGATTTCAACGCCGCGATTCCGATCTGGAATGCCCACGTGGCCAAGGCACCGAGCGCCGCCGCGGATCGATCGATGCTCCGCACCATCGTCGACGGCCATCTCCGTGGCGGGGATCTTCCTTCGGCGTGGGCCGCGTTTCGGCGCTGCCTCGATCTTCCCCGGGGCATGTCCGCAGACGCCGATGGGGCCTTTGTCAGCGACCGGGCCGATCCGCTTGTCTCGGTCTCGGAAGCGCGCTGGGTGGAGGGGCGTCTGCAGCAATTCCTCGCCGCCTCACCAGCGAATCTGCGCCTGGAGATCGATACGACCGTCGGAGCGCAACTCGCGGCGGCCGAGGCGCTGCTGCCGGTGCCCGAGCGGGTCGACCGGCTGACGGCTCTGGCGGAGTGGTTTACCGGTCATCCCGCGGGGGGCCGGGCGCGGGAGTCGCTCGTGAAGGCCCTCGGCGAGATGATCACCGTCACCGGCGCTTCGACCGATGCCGGTCGGGATCTGGCGGTGCGGCGGGATCTCCTCCTCGGAGTGCGCCGCGAGCGAGCGCCGGCCGCAGAACCGCCCGGCGCGGGCGACACGGCGTGGCCGTTCGGCCGCGTGGTTGAACGGCGCGGGGCCGCTGGGCGGGGAGGCAATGACGACGGCGGGAGAATGACCAGGGTGATGCCGATTCCCGTCGACGACGACACAAGCGCCGCTTTCCCCGGGCTGTGCCTCGGCTACGACATGCAGCAACCGGGGCTCCTCGCCACCGACAGCCATGGCCGGCGGATCGGCGAGCCGTTCGGGTTCGACGTTCCCGGGAGGTTCGACGGGTGGGCCGGCTTCCAGGCGATGGGCGCCGAGGCATCGACCGTCGGCCGGATCGTGGTGGTCCGCTCCGGACCGCTCGTCGCCGGATTCGAATTGTCGGCGACGCCCGGCCAGAAACACCGCCGTCTGTGGTTGCTCAACGACACCTCCGGGGCGGTGAATGAGATCCCGATGCCGTTTCTGGGGCGCGGCGTGGGGGGGCGGATCGGTCGTCTCGGCAACGTGCCGCTCGGCCTGCGGATCTCCGAACCGGAGGAGACCGCCCCGGTGATGTCGGTTCAGGGAGGACAGGCCCGTGCGCGGGGCGTGCCCGTGCTTGTCAACACCTCACTCGAGCTCCATGACCCGGTCTCGGGGCGCCTGCTGTGGGAGCGCCACCGACTGCCGGCGGCCGGGGAAGTCATCGGCGACGATGACTACGTCTGCGTTGTCCCGGCCAGCGGGCGCGACGCGGCGGTGGTGTCGATGGTCGACGGCCGGCTGGTGCGCGTCGCGGAACTGCCGCGGCGCGATCGCCGGCTCCTGACGTGCGGGAGACGGGTCGTCGTCCTCGCCGACGGTGATGAGGCGGGCGCCGTGAAGGGGCGCGCGGAGGGGGGATTGCAACCGGCCACGCTCCTCCTCCTCGACCCGGTGACCATGACGAGCGTGGCGATGGGGACGTTTGAGCCCGAAGCGCGGGCGACGTGGGCCGGCCCCGGGGCGCTCGCCGTCGTCGAGCCCTCTGGCGCGCTCACCGTCCTCGACCTGGTCTCCGGAGCCGTGCGGTTCCGCACCACGCTCCCCGACATGCCGCGCGGGCTCGAGCAGGTTCGGGTCGTTCCCTGGGAAGATCGTCTCCTCGTTTTCGTAGGACGGCAGGAAACCGCCGAGGAGCGGAAGCTGATGGAGAAGGTGGGGATGATCACCAATCTCCCCCAGCAGGCCTCGTCCCGGGATGTCAGCCAACCGGCGACGGGAACGCTGTGGGCCGTCGGGCGGACGGATGGCGCCGTTCTCTGGCCCGTCCCCGCCACCGTCTTGCGGCACTGCCTCAATCCCGATCAGCCGGAGTCGCTCCCGGTGCTCCTCTTCGCCCGGCAGATCGCGCCGGCGCGGGGCGGTGAAAGGACGCGGCTGGGGATCCTCTGCGTCGACAAGCGCACCGGCCAGGCACTGTGCGTCGACGATAAGATCGCTGCCCAGCAGCACATGCTCTTCGGGTGCGACATGGTGGGCGATCCCGCCGCTCATACCGTCACGATCGGCCGGGGGGCGGCGGAAGGTGGTGACGTCGTCCTCGATTTCACCGGGCAGCCGACCGCTCCTCGCCCGCCGTTCCAGGCGGCCGGCCGGCAGCCGGCGTCGCGGGATGTTCTCCAGGAACTGGAATATTGGTTTGAGAAAGCCCTCCTCTTGCCGTTACCGTTTTGATCCCTGCCGAGGTTCCTCCCCCACCTCCGCCCACCGCACCCCGAGGCCCGTCATGGATCCGCTTCAGTCACCCCGTCATCAGTCGACGCCCCCCGGGGGGAGACCGATCGGCAGGGTCTGGCCCCCCCTTGTTGCCCTCCTCCTCGCCCTCGCCGCGCCGGGGGCGCTGCTGCGGGGCGCCGAGGACGATCCGCCGGCGGGGGGAGGGGGCGATCGGTCTGCCCGGGAGAAGGTCATCGCCCGCGGGCTCGATTGGCTCGTGAAGAAGCAGTCGCGCCGGGGGAGCTGGGCGGCGAACGAGGGACGCTACCCGACGGCGATGACGGCGTTGGCGGGGACGGCGATGCTCATGGAGGGGTCGACGACGACGCAGGGGCGGTATGCCGAGCCGGTCCGGCAGGCGGTCGACTATCTCGTCAGCCGCTCGCGCACCAACGGGCTCATCGGTGATCCCAAGGGGGATGACCGCTACACCTACGGGCACGGATTCTCGATGCTCTTCCTCTCCCAGGTGCTCGGGGAGGAGGAAGACGAACGGCGCCGCGAGGAGCTCGTTCGCGTCCTCGCCAAGGCGGTCGAGTTCTCGGGGCGGGCCCAGACCCCCGACGGCGGATGGGGATATGTCAGCGCCAAGGACGGGAACAATTTCGACGAGGGATCGACGACGATCACCCAAGTCCAGGGGCTGCGCGGCTGTCGCAACGCCGGCATCCCGGTCCCCCGCGAGATCATTGACAAGGCGATCGGCTACATCCACAAGTGCACGATGCCGGACGGGGGCGTGCAGTACAGCTCCAAGGGGGGCGGGGGAAGGCCGGCGATCTCGGCGGCGGCGATCGCCTGTCTGTTCAACGCCGGCGAATATGACGACACGCACGTCCCCCGGATGCTCGACTACGCCGAACGGCATTTGGGGAACATCGCCAACAACGGCTTCGGTCACTGGCACTACGCCCACTTCTACTACGCCCAAGTGATGTACCGCGAGGGGGGGAAGAAGTGGACGACGTACCGCGATCAGATCGACAAACGACTCGTCTCTGAGGCGACGGAGGACCGCGAGGGACTTCACTGGCCGCAGGGCTACATCGGGCCGGTCTACACCTCCGCCACGAATCTGACGATCCTCCAACTGGACAAGGGGACGTTGCCGATCTACCAACGTTGACCGGGGAGGGTTGAACGCTCCCCCTCCCTCCTGCGTATGCTCCCGGCCAGGCCGGGGCCCGCCTCGCATCCCGTTTCCCCCCTTGCCTCCGTCCGCCGTCGCCACCCCGGAGTCTTCCATGCCCCCGTCCGACCATTCCTCCGCCGGTTCCGGGTCTCAGAGTGTGGAGCGACTCCCCGGCACCAACGCCGTCGAGCGGCTTCACGAGGCCCACGACCGGATCGTCGCCCAACTCTCGCGGGTGATCGTCGGGCAGCACCGGGTCGTCGAGGAGTTGCTCATCTCGCTCTTCAGCCGGGGGCACTGTCTCCTCGAGGGGGTGCCGGGGCTTGCCAAGACGCTGTTGGTAAGCACGCTCGCCAAGAGCCTCGACCTCTCCTTCAGCCGCGTCCAGTTCACTCCCGACCTCATGCCCTCCGACATCATCGGCACCGATGTCCTCGAGGAGGACAAGGCAACCGGCACCCGTCAGGTGCGGTTCCTCGAGGGGCCGCTGTTCGCCAACGTCGTGCTCGCCGACGAGATCAATCGCACGCCCCCCAAGACCCAGGCAGCGCTCCTCGAGGCGATGCAGGAGCGGCAGGTGAGCGTCGGGCGCGTCCGGCACCGGCTCGTCGATCCGTTCTTTGTGCTTGCCACGCAGAACCCGATCGAGCAGGAAGGGACCTACCCTCTTCCCGAGGCGCAGCAGGATCGGTTCATGTTTAAGGTCTTTGTCCGCTATCCGACGTTCGACGAGGAGTTCGAGATCGCCCGGCGCACGACCGGCACGCCGATGGAGGAGCCCCGCCCGGTGCTTTCGGCCGAGGACATCCTCACGCTCCAGCGGAGCGTGCGCGAGGTGCCCGTCAGCGATCATCTCGTCCGCTATGCCCTGGCCCTGGTGAGGCAGACGAGGTCAGGGGAGAAGGGCGTGCCGGAGTTCGTCTCCGACCAGTTGTCGTGGGGAGCGGGGCCGCGGGCCGTGCAGTTCCTCATCATTGGGTCGAAGGCCCGAGCGCTCCTCCAGGGGCGGAGCCATGTCACCGTCGAGGACATCCAGGCCCTCGTCGCGCCGGTGCTCCGGCACCGGATCGTCGTTGGGTTCGCCGCCGAGAGCGAAGGGGTGACACCTGACGCGATCATCGAACGGATCGTCGAGAACACCCCGGTCAGAGAGGATGAGCTGACGCGTGACCCACGCTTCCAGACGATTTTTGCATCCTGACGCGATCGCCCGGATCGCGCGGTTAGAACTCCGCGCCCGAGCGGTGGTTGAGGGGGTGCTCGCAGGCCTCCACAAGAGCCCCTACAAAGGGCAGTCGGTGGAGTTTCTCCAGCACCGGGAATACGTCCGCGGGGACGATCTGCGCCGTGTCGACTGGAAGGTCTGGGGACGCCAGGACCGGCTGTACGTGAAAGAGTACGAGGAGGAGACGAGCCTCCGCCTCGCTCTCCTCGTCGATGGATCGGCGAGCATGGATTACCGCTCCGCAGCGCTCTCCAAATACGACTACGCCGCCACGCTCGCCGCGAGTCTCGCCTGGCTCGCCCTGTCGCACGGCGACGCCGCCGGCTGCGCCGTGTTCGATGACAAGGTCCGTGCCAACGTGCCGGCGCGGACGAAGCGGACGCAGTTGGCGAGTATCGTCGAGGTCCTCGAAGCGCCGCGCGCCGGGCGGCCGACGGCGTTCCTCCCCGTGCTTCGCGGGCTCGCCGAGACGCTGCCGCGGCGTGGGCTGGTGACGATTGTCTCCGACCTCCTCGGCGATCGCGAGGGGGTTTTTCAGGGGCTTCAACTGCTCCGCAAGCGGGGGCACGATATCGTCCTCCTCCATGTCATGGACGACGACGAACTCGACTTCCCCTTCGAAGGGCCGACGCGCTTCGAGGGGCTGGAGATCCCCGATCACCTCGCCTGCAACCCCCGGGCCCTCCGTGATGGGTATCTGGCCGCGGTCGGCGAGTTCCTCGCTGAAGCCCGGCGGCGTACGGCAGCGGCGGCCTGCGATTATTCCCTCATCCGCACCGGCGAACCGGTCGACGCGGCACTCGTGAAATTTCTCTCCCGCCGCGCCAGCATGGCGGTCTGACCCTTTTCGACCGTGGAGCTCGGTGTGCCGACGTTCGACTTCCTCCCGATGCTGTGGTGGGGCCTGCCCTTGGTGGCGGCGCCGATCGTCATCCACCTCATCAATCTCCTCCGCCACCGCCGCGTTCCGTGGGCGGCGATGGAGTTCCTCCTTGCCAGCCAGAAGAAATACCGCACGCGGGTCCTGCTCAAGCAGCTCCTCCTCCTCGCCCTGCGGGTCGCGGCGATTTTGGGAATCGTCCTCGCCATGGCCCAGCCCCGCTGGACGCACGCCATCGGCCAACTCCTCGGTGGTGGGCGGTCGACGCACGTCGTCCTCCTCGACGACAGCTATTCGATGGGGGAACGGAGCGGCAACGGCGGTGGGGATCCGGTCACCGCCTTCGACCGCGGCCTCTCCGTCGTGGGGAGGATCTGCGGTGAGCTGGCCACCACCCGCGGTCGTCAGGAGGTGGTGATCGGACGGTTCTCGCGCCTGGCACAGACCGGTGTCGATGCCGCGCCGTCGGCGGGGAACGCCAGTCTCTCGTCAGAGGCCCAAGATGTGTCCGGGCGGGTCGATGTCGCCCGGCAGACGGTGACCCCGGAGAGCGTCCAGCGGATCCGCGACGAACTGACGGCGATGAAACCTTCGGCCTCCGATGCCGGGCCGCTGGCCCCCCTGGCCGCCGCGGCCGAGCTCCTCGGGGACGGCGCGGGAACGGAGGCGACGCGGGTGGTGTGGGTGGTGAGCGATTTCCGCACCGCCCAGTGGGACTCCGCCGACGACACCGTGGCGATCATCCGGCAGCTCGCCGCCGACGGCACCGAGGTGCGGTTTGTCGATTGCGCCGCTGATGTGGGGGCCGCTGATGCGGGGGCTGGCGGTGGCAATCTCACGCTCGAGCGTTTGGCGATGGTCGGCGGGGTGCCCGCTGCCGGCGTCGTTGTCCCGCTCGAGGTGGCCGTCCGCAACGACGGCCTCCGCCCGGTGCGCGACGTCACGATCGACCTCCGTGAGGATGGCGTCGTCAGGCCGGGGGTCCGCGTCCCCGAGATCCCGGCCGGCTCCACGGCCGTGCAGCGCTTCGATGTCCGCTTCCAGAAGGCAGGGAGCCACGGTATCGAGGCCCGTCTCCCGGCCGACATCCTTCCGGCCGACGATGCCCGTTCGCTCGTCGTCGACGTCGTTGACCGGGTCGACGTTCTCCTCATCGATGGCGCCCTAGCCGACACCGCCCCGGGAACAGCGTCGCGGGCCGGCGATGCCTTCTACCTCGCCGCCGCCTTGGCGCCAGGGGCCGGAGCGCCGACGGGACTCCAGCCGCGGACCGAAGCGCCCCGGGCGCTGGCCACCCTCGATCTCAAGTCGTTCGACGCCGTCTGGGTCCTCGATGTCGAACGCCTCGACACTCCGGAGGTGGCGGCCCTGGAAACCTATGCCCGCGACGGGGGCGGGGTCGTGTTCTTCGTCGGTCCACGGACGAAGCCCGACGTCATGAACCGGACCTTGCATCGGGACGGCGCCGGCATTTTCCCCGTTCCCCTCGCCGGCCTCGTCGACCTCCTCCCCGACACCGCCGAACAGCGCCCCGACGTCGTCGTCGAGGAGCACCCGGTGGTGGCCGTGCTCGCCGGACAGCGCAATCCCCTCCTCGATTCCGTCCGCGTCGACCGGTACGCGGCGGTGGAGCGGGGATGGGAGCCCGCCGCCGAGGCGGGGCTGCGGCGTCTCCTCTCGCTCCGCAACGGCAGCCCGCTGATGGTGGAACGGTCCTACGGCGCCGGGATGGTCGCGGCCGTTTTGACCACCGCCTCGCCGGCGTGGAACAACTGGTCGCGGGGCAATCCTAGCTGGGTTGTCGTGATGCTCGAGCTCGAGAGCCATCTGGCTCGGGGCCGGAGGCGGGCGGAGTCCCTCGAGGTCGGTGACCCGGTGGTCGTCGCGCTCGACCCGTCGGTCGACGGCATCGAGGTCGACTTCCTCGTCCCCCCCGACGGCACCCTCGTCCATCAGGCCGCGCGGCCGGCGGCTGCCGGGAGGATGGAGGCCCGGCTCGACACCCCGACCGCCGGGGCCTACGCCGTCCGCTGGCGGCGCACCGACGGGCTGGAGCGGGAGCGGCTGTTCGCCGTGAACGTCGATCCGGACGAGGGGCATCTGGCCCGGTCCGGACGGGAGGGGCTCGAAAAAACCCTGGCGGGAGTTCCGTTCACGTACGAGAATGCCGCGTCGATCGACCCTGGTGCCCGGGCCTTGGCCGGCGTCTCGCTCGTCACGCCGCTGCTGACGATCCTCCTCGGCATCCTCCTCCTCGAGCAGGCGGTGGCGTGGTCGACGAGCTATCACCCTTTGAGGCGGCGCGGGGCCGCGACCTGACCAGGATCCCTCCCTCAGCCGCGTTGTCGTCTTTCACATCACCGCTTCCAGCCAGTTCAAGGCCGGTCCTGATGCCGGCTCTGTCCCCCATGCCATCCCTCCCCAACGTCCTCTGTCTAGCCGCCACCGACGTGGTGAAGCACCGCGTTTCCAGCGCGCTGCTGGAGGGTTTCTCGCAGTGGTGGCAGATGCCGCTGCTGGTCGCGGTGCTCGTCGCCGTGACGGCGTGGGTGGCGTGGATGTACCGGCGCGATGCGGCCGAATTGCCTCGGGGGATCGGTCTGCTCCTCCTCGGGTTGCGGCTCGGGGCACTGGCCACCCTCGCTGCGGCCTATTTCGATCTCGAGCGGATCGCCGAGCACGAAGTGGTGTTTCCGTCGCGCGTGGCCGTCGTCGTCGACGCCAGCGCCAGCATGACCCTGCCGGAGGGGCTCGACGCCGGCGTGGCCGTAACGGATGCCGTTCCCTCGACCCGTTCGACGCGGGCCGTAGAGGTCCTTCAAAGGGGAGGGATGCTCGCCGCCCTCGCCCCGACGCACGAGGTCTCGCTGTGGCGTTTTGACGCCGATGCCGAATCGCTCACCGTCCTCCCCCGCAGCACGGAGGAGAACGCGGCGGCCGACGGTGCGGCGGAGCCGGATTGGCCGGAGCGACTCCAGCCGCGCGGATTCGAGACGCGGATCGGCGAGGCGCTCGTGCGCGTCATCGATCAGGAACCGCCGGGCACGCTCGCGGGGGTGATCCTCCTCACCGATGGAGGCAACAACGCCGGCGTCGATCCGGCGGCGGCGGCCGCGACGCTCGCGAAGGCGGGGATTCCGGTGTTTGCCATCGGGACGGGGTCGGACCGGTTGCCGACGAATGTCCGCGTCGCCGATCTCCTCTCCCCCACGCGGGTCTACCCGGGGGATCGCTTCGCGGTGCAGGGATACCTCCAGGCCCAGGGGCTCGCCGGTCAGACGGTGAGGGTGGAGCTGGCGGATCGCTCGCCGGCCGAGGGAGATGGCGGCGCGGCGGCGCCGGGGGGGCGGGTGATCGACACCACCGAGGTGGTGCTCGCGGCCGACGGTGAACTGGCCGGCATCCGTTTCGAGGTGCCCGGGCTCGAAGCGCCGAGCCGACATGAGCTCGTTCTCCGGGTCGTGCCGCCGGCGGCGGACCGGACCCCGGGGGACGACTCCCAGGTGGCCGAGGTCGAGGTCGTCGATCGGGTGACGCAGGTGCTGCTGATGGCGAGCGGGCCGACGCGCGAGTACCAATTCATGCGGAACGTCCTCGAGCGCGACAAAAGCTTTGCCGTCGACGTGCTCCTTGGCACCGCCACGCGCGGTGCCTCGCAGGACGCCCGGCGGATCCTCGAGTCGTTTCCCACCACCGCGGAGGAGCTCTCCACCTACGACTGCATCGTCGCCTTCGACGTCGACTGGCGCCGCCTCGATCCGGCCGCGCAGGCCCGGCTCGAGCGGTGGGTGTCACGCGAATCGGGTGGGCTGGTGCTCGTGGCCGGCAATGTGTTCATGGATGCCTGGATCGCCGATCCGCAGACGACCGTGGTGCGCGGGCTCCATCCGGTGGAGCTGCGGCGCGCGGGGCAGAGTCTCGTCGATGAACCGGCCGGCTTCGAGGAGCCGATGCCGCTGCAATTCACCCGCGACGGCACGGAGGCGGAGTTCCTCTGGCTGGCCGCGAGCCGGATCGCCAGCCAGACGGTGTGGAGCGAGTTCAAGGGGATCTTCTCCTGCTTCGATGCCACGGTCGCCAAGCCGGGAGCCACCGTCTACGCCCGGGTGAACCCTCCGGGGAGTGCCGGCGTCGGCTCCGCCGTCGGCGGCCGCGGTCCGATCTCCATGGCCGGGCAGTTTTACGGGTCGGGGAGCGTGTTCTATCTCGGGAGCGGCGAGACCTGGCGGCTGCGGTCGCTCGAGGACGCGCTCTTTGAGCGCCTTTCGACGCAGCTGGTGCGACATGTCTCCCAGGGGCGCCTGCTCGCCGGCTCCCGCCGGGCCCGTCTGCTCGTGGAGCGGGACCGCTATCCGGTCGGTGCCACAGTCGTCGTCCGGCTCGTCGCCGCCGACGGGGAGGGCGCTGCGGGTTTGGGCGAACTCACGCTCGATGGCAAGCTCACGCGCTTATTGCCCGCGCGTCTTGCGCGCTACCTGCCCACGGCGATGGACCGTGATACGCGCAACTACCTGCGCGATGCCTTCAGCGGTGGCGAACTTGGATCCGTCAGTTTCAAGGTCAAGGGCGATTTGGACCAGTTTCCGTTTTCCAACGGCCGTGCCGGGGTGTTCCAGATCGCCACCACGCTCAGCAATATGAATTACGCCTATGCCACCGCGCCGCAGCAAAAGGGCGCGCCGACCTGGCCCACGC
>JBAWVV010000118.1:0-11295 GCA_037147115.1 Planctomycetia bacterium
CATCGAAACCTGGGGCTGCCAGATGAACGACCACGACGGCGAGAAGCTGTCGGGGCTGCTGTCGGCCGAGGGCTTCGAGGCGGCTGCGAGTGCCGAGGACGCGGACCTGGTGCTGCTCAACACCTGCTCCATCCGCGAAAAGGCCGTGCACAAGGTCTATTCCGAGCTGGGCCGCCTGCGTAAGGAGAAGCTGCGGCGCCCCCTGCTGGTGGGCGTCACGGGCTGCCTGGCCCAGCAGGAGCAGGCGGCCCTGTTCAAGCGGGCGCCCCACATCGACTTCGTCCTGGGCACCATGGCCCTCAAGCAGCTGCCCCGCCTGGTGGCCGAGGCCCGAGCCGGGAAGGCCCGGGTCATGGACACCGGCGAGTACCCGGACAACCACCTCTTCCCGCCCGAGGTCACCCGCCGCCGGGCCCTGGCCAAGGCCCTGGTGACCATCACCGAGGGCTCCGACCACGCCTGCACCTACTGCATCGTCCCCACCACCCGGGGCGCCGAGCGCCACCGGCCTTTTGCGGATGTGCTGGCGGAGGTGCGCGGGCTGGTGGCCACGGGCACCCGCGAGGTGGAGCTGCTGGGCCAGAACGTGAACAGCTACGCGGGTGGCTGCAGCTTCGCCGAGCTGCTGGAGCGGGTCTCCGAGGTCGAGGGGATCGAGTGGATCCGCCTGATGTATCTCTATCCGATCTTCTTCACCGACCGGCTGATCGAGAAGATCGCCACCAGCCCCAAGATCCTGCCCTACCTCGACATGCCGCTGCAGCACGCCAGCGACGCCGTGCTCAAGCGGATGCAGCGGCGGGTGAACCGGGCGGCCACCGAGGAGCTGCTGGGGAAGCTGCGGGAGGGGAGGCGCTCCGCCCGGAAGCGGCGTTGCGGCCACCGGTGGGAGGCTGCCGGCGGCGAGGCGGGCGGTTTGGGCACGGGCGACGACGAGCTCCGCCGGCTGCGATTCGGCCGGGGCCATCGCCAGATCGACGACGCGCTCGTCGCGGATCTCCCACGGCCAGACGTTTTCGCTCACGAAGTCGAGCGGAAAAACCTCGTACCAGGGGACGGGCAGGGGCTGACGCACCGTCAGGGTCTCGAAGCCGTCCTTGACCAGACGGATCTTCCGCGTGCCGTAATAGACGAAGTCGGTCGAGACGGGAGTCGTCCCGATCTGATAGTCGTCGACGTAGACGAGGGCCCCGGGGGGATTGGAGCGGATCGTCATCCGCCGCTGCACGCACCCGCCCCCGCTGGCAAGGAGAACGGCCGCCATAAGAACGGCGCGCCACGCGATTCGGCCACGGCGGTAGGGGCAGAGCAACGACATGCCGACTACCGTAGGGATCGGGGCCAGTCGCCGCCAGACCGGCCGCCGGGAGCGTTCCCTCCCCCCCAACCCCTTTTCCCGGGCCGGTTTGCGGTCGCCGGAGGCGTTCGCGGCCGTTAGAATCCGGAGGTTTGCGGCCGTCCGGTCGTTTATCCCCCTCCTTCAGGTTGTTCACGCGTGGGATCCGGCACCACTCTCGTGTACTGCGAGCAGACCGACATCGGTCGCCGCCGCGCCAACAACCAGGACTCCCTGGCGGTGGTCCCGCCGGTCAGCCCGCAGCAGTACCAGTCGCGCGGCTGGATGTTCCTCGTCGCCGACGGGATGGGCGCCCATGTCGCCGGGGAACGGGCCAGCAAAATCGCCGCCGAGCAGGTCCCTCTGATCTACGAAAAGAACGCGCAGCGCTCCCCCCCCCTGGCGCTGCTGCGTGGCCTCGAGCAGGCCAACGCCGAGATCAACCTTCGCGGCCGGAGGCAGCCGGAGTATCTCGGCATGGGGACAACCTGCACGACGCTCGTCCTCGTTCCCCGCGGCGCGCTGGTGGGCCATATCGGCGACAGTCGCGCCTACCGACTCCGGGGCACGACGCTCGATCAACTCACCCGCGACCACTCGGCCGTGTGGGAGCTCGAGAGCCAGGGTGGGCTGTCGCGCGAACAGGCCGAGCGGACGGTGGGCAAAAATGTCATCACCCGCTCGATGGGCCCGCACTCCCGCGTCGAAGTCGACATCGAGGGGCCCCATCCGGTCGAGCGGGGGGACGTGTTCCTTCTCTGCAGCGACGGCCTGTCGGGGCAGGTGGCCGATGAGGAGATCGGGCTGTTGCTCAAAGAGCTCCCGCCGCGCGACGCCTGCACCGCGCTCGTCGGCTTGACGCTCGTCCGCGGCGCTCCCGACAACGTCACGGTGATCGTGGCAAAGGCCGGGGAGGAGGAAGTGTCGGCCAACGTTCCCGGCGCCCCCGCCTGGGCGCTCGACGAGGATTACCAGCCCCAACACCAGACCAAGCAGCTCCCCTGGAGGCAACTGGGGATCG
Organism: Planctomycetia bacterium; assembly: GCA_037147115.1. GTDB lineage: Bacteria > Planctomycetota > Planctomycetia > Pirellulales > UBA1268 > QWOP01. The sequence continues at coordinate 2,358 of JBAWVV010000118.1, forward strand.
CCGCAGTCAGTCTCCTCGTCGCGCTCCTCCTCAGCCCGTGGGGGGATTTTGCCCGTTCGCTTGGCGACCTGCCGCGAACGATCTGCAGCGTCGCCAGCGCCGGGGCTTTGCTCGTGATGCTGGCGATGGTCGTGATGGCGCTGGTCGGCTTCGCCATGCCCGCCGGCGATGGCCGCTCGCTCGCCTCCGGCCGCCGGCTCGGGCAGGGCCCCTACCGCACCTACAACTGCACCCCGCGCGGAGCGCTCGTGGAGGGGATCGTGGCGAGCGCTGAATCGGCCGCCGACGGCCTCGCCCCCCCGGAGTGCGATCGGATGCTCGCCGCCGCCACCCGGGCGCGGAAGTTCATCGCCGCGGGGAGCTTCCATGAGGCGACCGTTGCCGCCGCGGAAGCGATCGCCGTCTACAGCCGCTCGGTCGAGGAGGCCCGCTCCGGCGACACCCTCCGTGCCCCGCCCCCGTCGCCCCCCGGCGGCCACCACACCGACCACGGGTGACAGGCGCCCCATGAAAATCATCTCCCGCTACGTATTCTCCGAGCTCCTCCAGGTGTTCCTCGTGGCGCTCTCCGCGCTCACGCTGTTCATGCTCGTCTTCGGGCTGCTGAAGGAAGCCCAGCAGCAAGGGCTAGGGATGATGCAGATCGCGGCCCTCGTTCCCTACGTCCTCCCCGAGGCGATGCGGTTCGCCGTCCCGGGCACCATGCTCTTCGCCGTGGCGAGCGTGTTCGGCAGGATGTCGGCGACCAACGAGATCACCGCACTCAAGGCCGCCGGGATCTCGCCGATGGCGGCGATGTGGCCCGCGGTCGGCCTGGCCGTGGCCGTCAGCTTCGTGTCGGTGTGGCTCAACGATGTTGCCGTGTCGTGGGGCCGCGACGGGATCCGCCGCGTCATCGTCTCGAGCGTCGAGGAGATCATCTACGGCAGGCTCCGCCAGCACCGCTCCTACAGCGCGCCGGAGATCTCGATCAACGTCAAGAACGTCGAGGGGAAGGATCTCATCCGCCCCACCCTCTCCTACCAGCCCCAGACCGGCGATCCGGTGACCGTCTCCGCCGAGAGTGCGACGATGCACGCCGATGCCGCCAAGGGGGTGCTCACGATCATCTGCCGCAACGGCACGCTCCACGTCGGCGACGTCAAGGCGGTGTTTCCCGACGAACTAAGGCGCGAGATCCCCCTCGACACCGTCAGCCGCAAGGGGGCGACCTCGACGAGCCCCTCCGAGATCGCCATGGCCGACTTCCCCAAGGCCCGGGCCGATCAACTGCGCCGCATCGAGGCCTACGAGGAGACAGCCGCCGCCAGGGTGGCGATCGCGATCCTCTCCGGACGGCTCGACATGACAATGCCGATCCACATCGAGGGGGAACGACAGGCCGTGAAGGTGGAAACGGCCCGCCTCTACCGCATCATCATGGAGCCGTGGCGGCGGTGGGCCAACGGATTCAGTTGCCTGTGCTTCGTCCTCGTCGGCGCCCCGATGGCGATCCGGATGCGGAATGCCGACTTCCTCACGAGCTTCTTCCTCTGCTTCCTCCCGATCCTCCTCGTCTACTACCCCGTCTTCATGCTCGGCGTGTCGCAGGCGAAATTGGGGGCCGTCCCCCCGGTGGCGGTGTGGACGGGGAACGTGCTGGTGACGCTGTGGGGCGTGTGGCTGATGCGGAGCGTGATCCGGACGTGATCTGGGCCAGCGGGGATGAGCGACAGGGGGCCGCCGTCCATGCGACGTTCCCGCCCCGGAGGGCTTCTGTCACAATTCGCCGAGCCCTTCGTCCCAGTCGTCCGGAGCCGCTTCATGCCTCGACCGATCACGCTGTTCACCGGCCAGTGGGCCGATCTGGCCCTCGATGATCTCGCCCGGAAAGCGCGCGAGTTCGGCTACCAGGGGCTCGAGCTGGCCTGCTGGGGCGACCACTTCGACCCCAGCCGGGCACTCGAGGAAGCCTCGTACTGCGCCCAAAAGCGGGACCAACTCGAGCGCCACGAACTCTCCGTCCACGCCATCTCCTCCCACCTCGTCGGCCAGGCCGTCTGCGACCGGATCGACGAACGCCACAAGGCGATCCTGCCGGCCCACGTCTGGGGCGACGGCAACCCCGACGGTGTCAATCGCCGCGCGGCCGAGGAGATGAAGCGGACGGCGCGGGCTGCGAAGAAGCTCGGCGTCGGGGTCGTCAACGGATTCACCGGATCGTCGATTTGGCATCTCGTCTATTCGTTTCCGCCGGTGCCGGTGGCGATGGTCGATGCCGGCTTCGCGCAGTTCGCCGAGCGCTGGCACCCGATCCTCGATGTGTTCGCCGAGTGCGGCGTGCGCTTCGCGCTCGAGGTCCACCCCGCCGAAATCGCCTACGATCTGGTCACCGCCGAACGGGCCCTCCAGGCCCTCGGGCGCCGGGAGGAGTTTGGATTCAACTTCGATCCCAGCCATCTCCACTGGCAGGGGGTCGATCCGGTCGAGTTTCTGCGGGCCTTTCCCGACCGCATCTATCACGTCCACGTCAAGGACGCGATCACCACGCTCAACGGCCGTTCCGGCATCCTCTCGAGCCACCTCGGCTTCGGCGATCCGCGGCGCGGCTGGGACTTCCGCTCACCAGGCCGCGGCGGAATCGACTTCGAGGCGATCATCCGCGGGTTGAACTCCATCGGCTACCAAGGGCCGCTGTCGGTGGAGTGGGAAGACAGCGGCATGGACCGGGAGCATGGCGCTGCCGAGGCCTGTCAGTTCGTCAGGAACCTCGACTTCGCCCCCGCCGGGCGCGCCTTCGACGCCGCCTTCGCCGAGGATTCCTGATGCCCTTGTCCCGCCCGACCTGCTTGGTGCTGGCGCTGGTGCTTGTGCTGGTGCTGCCGACGCGGCTGTGTGCCGACGAGAGCGACGAGGCCACTCCCCGCCCCGCGCGGCCGCGGGTCACGGCGGTCGACGCGGCCGAGGAGGATGGGGAGAAAGATCCCACCATGCCGGTGCTCGACGACGACGCCTGGCGGGAGACGCTCGAGTCGCTGGCCACGCGAGCCACCGCCCAAGGGCATGATGCCCTCGCCGCCCACCTCCGCTCCTGGGATATCCCCGAGCTCACCGACCGACAGGTGGTCGTCACGATCCCCTCCCGCCTCGAGGCCCCCGCCTGGGTCGACGCGGCCCAGGAGCCATTGTGGAATGAGTTCGTGGCGGTGCGGCGGCGGCATGCGGAGGCGACCTTCGCCCGCGCCGTCGAGGCAGCCGGGAGCCACGACCGGCCCCGGACCCGCGACGAGCAGCTGGCCGACAGCGCGGCCGGCCCGAAGCCGCTGGCCCGGCGGGGAGGGGAGGCGATTACCCTCCTCCACCGCACCCTCCGCGACGATCCCGACCATGCCCGGGCCAGGAATATCGGCAGCTGGGTGAAACGCGGCGACGCGTGGGTCTCGACGTCGGTGGCAAAGCGACTCGACCGTGGCGAGGAGTTTGACGCGGCCTTCGGCTGGCTGCCCCGCGGCCGCCTCGAGCGCTACCGCTTGGGTGAGCGGTATGAATCGGGGCGGTGGGTGAAGGCAGTTGACGACGACGCCCTGCCGCGAACCCTGAAGAAACCGTGGCGGCACGACAGTGATCACTGGCGGATCCGCTCGAGTGCCCCACCGGCGGCCGCCGCCGAGCTCGCCGCCGAGCTCGAGACGTCGCTGCTGATCTGGCAGCAGGCCTTTGGAGCCTACGCCTGGGATCCGGCCGAGCTCGAACGCCGATTCAAGGGGCGGGGGCGGATGCCGGTCCGCGATCCCTACGCCGCAATCCTCACACAATCGCGTGAGGAGTATGTCGCCGAGGTGACGAAGTTCGAGCCGGCGGCGATCCGCAGCGACGCCATCTATTGGACACCGACGAAGACCGCCTGGTTCGGCGTCATGCCGGGGGACGGTGAGGGGGTTGCCACGGCGGAGGCCCGGACCATCCGCCACGAAGGGGCCCATCAGTTGTTCGCCGAGGCCCGCTCAACGAGCCCGCTGGCGGGCGAGAACTGTGGCTTCTGGGCGATCGAGGCGGCCGCCTGTTATCTGGAAAGCGCCGTCGCCACCCCCTTCGGCTGGACGCTCGGTGGCCCCGACGCCGGCCGCGTGCCAGCCGCTCGCCAACGGCTCCTTGACGACGGCTTCCAGATCCCCCTCGAGGAGCTCGCCGCGCTCGGCCGCCGTGAGCTGCAGGCCGACGAGCGCCTTCCGCAGATCTACAGCCAGATCTCGGGGCTCGCCGATTTCTTCCTCAACGGCCAAGAGGGACGGTACCGGGAGGCGTTCCTGGAGTACCTCGAGCGGGTCTACACCGGGTCGGTCTCCCCTGACTCACTCGCGAGGCTCTGCCGCCGCACCTACCCGCAGCTCGACGACGAATACCGCCGCCACCTCGCTCGTTGACGCCACTTCCCGCACGATCCTAGACTTTCCGCCGCTCCGCCCAAGCCCCTCCAGGACCCGTCCATGGCCGCCGACATCGACCGCCTCGCAATTGACACCATCCGCACCCTGTCGATGGACGCGGTCGAAGCTGCCAAGAGCGGCCATCCCGGCACCCCGATGGCGCTCGCCCCGGTCGCGTACACCGTCTGGAAGGACTTCCTCCGCTACGACCCGGCCGATCCTGCCTGGCCCAATCGCGACCGCTTCGTGCTCTCCTGCGGCCACGCGTCGATGCTCCTCTACTCGCTCATCCATCTCTCCGGCATCCGCCGCGGCCACACCGAGGAGCCGGCCGTGTCGCTCGACGACATCCGCCGCTTTCGCCAGCTCGGCAGCGTCTGCGCCGGCCATCCCGAGCACCACATGACCTCGGGGATCGAGACGACCACCGGCCCCCTCGGCCAGGGCTGCGGCAACTCCGTTGGGATGGCAATCGCCGCCCGCTGGCTCGGCGCCCACTACAACGCCCCCGGCCACCCCCTCTTCGACTACGACACCTACGTCGTCTGCAGCGACGGCGACCTGATGGAGGGCGTGGCCTCCGAAGCCGCCTCGATCGCCGGTCACCTCGAGCTTGCCAACCTCTGCTGGATCTACGACGACAACAAGATCACGATCGAAGGGGAGACGCACCTCGCCTTCACCGAGAACGTCGGCCAGCGTTTCGAAGGGCTCGGCTGGCGCGTCGAACACGTCGCCGATGCCAATGACACCGCTTCGCTGAAGCGGGCCCTCGAGGCCTTCCGCTCCGAGACGACACGGCCGACGCTGATCATCGTCAAGAGCCAGATCGGCTACGGCGCCCCGAAGAAGGCCGGCTCGCACGAATCGCACGGGGCTCCGCTGGGGGCGGAGGAGATCAAGGGAGCAAAGCAGGCCTACGGCTGGCCGGTCGACGCGAGCTTCCTCGTGCCCGAGGGGGTGAGGGAGCATTTCGCGGCCACGCTCGGCCTCCGGGGAGCGAAAGCGAACGAATCGTGGAAGGCCGTCCGAGCCGCTGCGGCGAAAGCTTCTCCCGAGAAGGCTGCCGAGCTCGATCACCTTCTCGCCGCCAAGCTCCCCGCCGGCTGGGAGAAGGCGATCCCGACCTTTCCGGCCGACGCCAAGGGGCTCGCCAGCCGCGTCTCCTCCGGCAAGGTGCTCTCCGCGATCAGCGGCACGGTCCCCTGGCTCCTCGGCGGCTCGGCCGATCTCGCCCCCTCGACGATGACGTTCGTCGCCGGCGCCGGGGAGTTTGGCCCCGGCGAGCCGGGCGGCCGCAACTTCCATTTCGGCATCCGCGAACATGGCATGGCGTCGGCCTGCAACGGGATGGCGCTGTCGGGATTGCGGCCGTACTGTGCCACCTTCTTCGTGTTCCTCGATTACCTCAAGCCGAGCTTAAGGCTCTCGGCCATCGGCAATATTGGTGTGATCTACATCCTCACGCACGATTCGATCGGGCTGGGTGAGGATGGCCCCACGCATCAGCCGATCGAGCAGCTCGCCAGCGCCCGGGCCGTTCCCGGGATCACCGTTCTGCGGCCCGCCGATGCCAACGAGGTGGCCGAGGCGTGGCGCGTGGTCATGGAGCGGCCAGACCGCCCCGCGGTGTTTGTCCTCTCCCGGCAGAATCTCCCCACGCTCGACCGGACGAAGTTCGCACCGGCCTCAGGCACTGCCCGCGGCGCCTACATCCTCGAGGATGCCGCCGGGGGCAAGCCCGACTGCATCCTCATCGGCACCGGCAGCGAGGTCACCACCTGCCTCGAGGCCGCGGCGATCCTCCGCGACAAGGGGCACAAGCCACGCGTCGTGAGCATGCCGAGCTTTGATCTCTTCTCCGAGCAAGATGCCGCCTACCGGGAGAGCGTCCTCCCCGCAGCCGTGACGGCGCGGGTGGCCTGCGAGGCTGCCTGTGGCTTCGGCTGGGAGAAGTGGATCGGCACGCAGGGCCGGTTTGTCGGGATGACCGGCTTCGGCGCGTCGGGCCCCGCCCCGGCCCTCTACAAGCACTTCGGGATCACCCCCGAGGGCGTGGCCAACGCCGCGATCGAAGCGATCGGCTGACCGGTCGCAAAGCGGCGGAATGCTTCATTCCTCCACCGCGTGAACCTGTCACGGCCGTACCCCGACGCGGATGCAGGCCGGATCAGCAGCGGCCGTGAATGCCCCCGTCGTATCGGAGAGCGGAAACCATGCCGACACGAGCTCCGCGAACGGATAGCGGCCGTGATGGCGCTCGAGAAAGTCGACCGCGGCGATGAGATCGTCGGGCCCGTAGTTATGGAGGCCACGGATCGAGAGGCAGCGGCGGACGATCCCCTCGAGCGACACCGGCACATCGTGGCTGGGTGACACCGATCCGACGAGGATCATGGTCCCCCCGACACGCAACGCCGGCAGGGCCGCCAGAAAGCCGGCATTCGTTCCCGAAACCTCGATGACGGCATCGAGGCTGCCGGCAACGCCGGAGGCCCATTGGTCAGGATGGAACGCCGCGACGGCTCCGAAGGCCAACGCCCGACGACGCCGCGCCGCGTCCGGTTCGGAAACGATCACCCGCGCCCCGCTCGTCGTCGCGAAGGCGCACGCCGTGAGTCCCAGCATCCCGGCACCCACGACCCCGAGGTAGGCCCCGTTGATCTCACCGCAGGCCCTGATCGCACCGGCCACCGTCGCCGTGGCGCAATTCGCCGGGCAGGCCACGGTGATCGGCAGGGCTGCGTCGAGCACGACCACACAGGTGCCCGGGGCCAGGAGGCAGTATTCCGCGAGCCCGCCGGTCAAAGCACGGCGTCCGACCCCCCGCTCGTGGCCATACTTCACACCGTCGGTACATTTCTGAGGAAAGCCATTCATGCAGGCAGGGCACCTGCCGCACGCGGCCACGATCGCCCAGGTGACCCGACACCCGACCTCGATCGGTCGTCCACGACGATCGTGCAGCGCACACCCCGCTCCGCCAGCGACGATGTCGCCGATCATCTCATGCCCGAGCACGGTCGGAATCGGTCCGTGGCGCCGCCCTTCCCAGGTGTGCCGATCACTGCCGCAGACCGTCATCGCGACCACCCTCACCAGCCATTCCCCTTCGACCGGCAGCGGGAGGGGAATGTCGCACGGCTCGAAGGTCCGGGGCACGCCGTCAAACACGACGGCCCGGCTCGTCTCCGGGAGGGTCATGGGGATGTTGTTCCCGCTGAATCGCCGTGGGCCGTCATCACGGCACCGCCGATCGAGTCGCCGGAGCCCGTACGGCGAATAAAATAGGCCATCGCCCAGACCAGAGAGATCATCAGGACAACCACCGCAGCCCAGCAGAGGGGAATGAAGAAACCGAGACTCCCAACCCCGCCGGTGCCGAACAGCCGCAGGCACAACACCGCGACGTAGCCAAGATAGCCGAGGGCGTCGGCGACGTAGAGAAGATAGCCGACGTTGCCGCGCTCGCGGGTGACGGCCAAAAATCGTTCAAAGACCGTGGTGTGAATGGCGACATAAGGGATGTAGAGCGACAGTCCGACGAGGACCATGAATGGCACCGGGGAGACGAGTCCGAACATCCGGCCGACGAGCGTGGCCGCCAACAGCATCGCGCCGGTCATGCACACCCCCAGCGAAGCCAGGAACGCGCGCCGATTGCCCCTGACAAGCACCGCCAGTCCATTGACAACGATCACGCCCAGAGCGACCCAGAACTCGGAGACGATGTAGAGCCGCGGCGGCACGTCGACGCCCAGCCCGGCCCAGAGCTGTGGGGCGAAGTCGGCCCGTATGCTCCGCAGGACGGTGACGACGAGATACACGACGACGATCAGCGACAGCCCGGTTGCATGCCGGCTGTAGAGCGCCCGCCGCTCGCCACGATCGATCGACTCGCGGACGCTCCGCGCCGCCTCGTCCTCCGGACACGGTGGCGGTGTCCAGGCGAGCACCGCCACCGCCACCACCAGCGGCACGGCAAACATCACCCCGGCCGTGGCGGGCATCCACGACTCGGTCACGCCATGCTCGAGCAACCAAGCGCCGACGGCCTTCATCGCCCCATCGGCAAGGATGAAACTCGTGCACAGTCCGGCCGCCATCGCCTCGGTCGACCGTCGTCCCTCCAGGAAACCGAAGACGAGCCCGAACGTCATGCCTAGCGCCAGGCCATTGATGAACAATCCCAGCGCCGCCCAAGGTCTGGGAAGCAAGCCGAAGGCTACCAAGCCTGCTTCGGCGAGCGAGACCAGCCCCAGCAGCGCTGCGATCCGGTGGCGCGGCGGCATCTCGGCGACGACGCAGATTCCGGCGAACTTCGAGAGCGTGTAGCCGGCGACCTGCGTGAGGACGATGAGCTCCTTGAAGCCGAGCCCCCAGGCACCCGCCGCGTCGTAGGTCCCCGCCGTGAACGGCTTCCGGAAGCCGTAAACACAAAAGTAGGCGACGAAGGCCGCCACCATGGCGACGACCTCGGAAGTGCGGATCGCGGTCAGGCGTCGCTCGTTGGGCACGCTGCAGCCTCGACG
>JBAWVV010000119.1:0-11291 GCA_037147115.1 Planctomycetia bacterium
ACCCTCCTCACCCCACTGGTGGCAAGGCAGCTCGCCGGACTCGGTGACAAGGCGCTAGGGGCCCGCCTCGGGCCGCTCCTCGGCGGAAAGCCCGTCTCCGCGGGCAGCGCCCCGGCCGACATCGACGCCTGGCGCCAACGCCTCGGCCCGGATCGACTGGCGACAGCCGACCCGGCCAACGGTCGGGAGGTCTGGGGGCGGCACTGCGCCGCCTGCCACCGGATGCACGGCGAGGGGGGCGCCCTCGGCCCCGATCTGACCGGCTCAGGGCGACGCGATCTCGATTACCTCCTCGCCAACATCGTCACGCCGAGTGCCACGGTCTCCCCCGACTACCGGATGAAGCAGGTGGTCCTCGCCGATGGCCGCGTCCTCTCTGGCATCATCCCGCGCCGGACTGCCGAGACGCTCCTCCTCCGCACCCCGACCGGCGAGGAGACGGTTCCCCTGGACGATGTCGAAGAGGTGATCGACGGCGGCGTGTCGCTCATGCCGGAGGGGATCCTCGAGCGGCTCGATGAAACCGAGGCCCGCGACCTGATCCGATTCCTGATGGAGCCATGAGCCGAGGTCTCATCCCGGCTCACCGGCCGAGTGTTGCCGGATCGACGACCGAATCGCTGCGGTCCCACCCAAGCCTCCGCCGCGCCAGTCAGTCGGGCACGTCGACCGTGAACAGCTGATTGAACTCCCCGGCGGCACCACCAACCCGCCGCACGTAGGCCACCTGGCGGCCGTCGGGGGAGAAGACGCACGCCTCAGGCCGCGGGCCCGGCTCTTTGTTTTGCGGCGTGAGCCGCACGACCTCGCCGTCCCGCGCGTCGACGAGGCAGACGCTCCCATCGATGACACACGCCAGCCGATCCCCGGCAGGGCTCCAGCTGAAGGCGCTGGCGATGCTCGTTGGCTGCCGGGTCACCTGCCGCGCTTCCCCGCCGCGCGGGCTGACCGTGAACAGCTGCGCAACGCCGACCTCATCGCGGGCCAGATACGCGATCCGTTCCCCGTCGGGAGTCGACCGGAGCCAGTGTCGTGGCCCTTGGAGCCCGGGATGAACGCGCCCGGCGGTGAATGTGAGCCGGCGTTGGACGACCCCCGCCGGAGGACGCGGCCGCGTGGTCGGCGTGCCGGCGAGCGGGCCCCTGCCGGGGGTGTCGAATCCGCCGGTCAGCGCATCGCTGTCGGGAAGGTCAACGACGAACACCTCGCAGATCGTTCCACCAGCCGCTGTGACGACCGTTCCCTGGAAGGCGAGGGCCAGCCGCTGCCGGCTCCCGTCGGGGCGGCGGTAACCGGCGCTGCCGATCCAGGCCTCCTCGCAGGCCCGGCTGATCGCGTCGCTGCCGGCGGGGGGTTGGTCTTCGAGGTCGGTGACGAGAACGCTCCAGGCACCGCCGTCGTGGTTGCGGGGATGGGAGCGCGGCACGCCCACCGGTCGACCACCGGCGCTCACCCCCACCGCGCGGAGGTTGCGCTCGTGCCCCGCGCCGCCCGCTGCCGCATCGAGGATGGCATCCTCGTAGGTGAAGCTCACCATCCGGCCATCGGGGGAGAACTGGTGGACATGGGTGCCGCCGCGCAGCGCGCCAGGCGTGTAGGGAGAGACGAGATCGCGGGCGTCGAGGGGCTCAAGAGCGCCGGGAGCGCTCCCGCGGACGATCACCCCGCGGCGACGGGCGGGGCCGTACGACCAGTCAGCCGTGGGACGCTCGGGGCCGAGGATGAACACCACCCGATCGTCGACCGGACTGGCGGTGACGACTCCGCAGCAGGCACCGTCGCGCGACTCGTAGAGCACCTCGACCCGACCGGTCGCCACCTCGACCCGCTCGATCCTCGTGCCGTCGAACATCGCCCCGGCGGGATCCGAGCGGATGTCGTAACAGATCCATGCCCCGTCGGGGGTCCAGACCCCGGCGTTGGTGAGGAGATGGCCGTGGGGAGCGGTGGTGATCTGGCGTTGGTTCATCGGTGGAGCAGGGGGGGACGTCCGGTGCGGCGTGAAACGAACGTGCCGGAAAGTGGGGCAGCGGGGAAATCGACTCAAATCCCCACCGTAGTCTGACGAAAACACTTCTGTCGCCGGAGCAATCCGGCGGCCGCCGCCGGGGGGACCGCCCAAGGCCACCCCGGTGACACCGAACTTCGAACACTCGGTCGCCGCGTTCCGTCGGAGGTGCCAAACCCAAAGCGTTGATCCGGATTCCCAGAAAAGTCCGGGGCTTGCCCCAGACCCAATCCGCATCAGTCTCGCAGCGATCTACCCCGCTCGCAGGCGGCGACCTGTTCGATCCACGAGGGCCGTGGTGGCGCAAGCCACCACGGCCTTTCTCGTTTTTTCCGGGCCCCCGGAGCGGTTCGCAGGGGGGGATTCCCAGGTATTTGCGACCGGCCCGATCCCGCCGGTAGCATACGCGCCGCGCCGGTTGACCAGGGAGGGGAGCCGGCGACGCTTTCGGGACCGTCGGTCTCCTCTGCCCCGCTGCCGCGCCGCATCCGGTCGTGGCGCCCCGGGCCCGAGGGCCACGGTCTCCGGCCCCCGGACCTCCTGTTTTCTCCCCCGCACGAACGAGGTGTTCCTTGCGACGATGCTTCCATGGCCTGCTTGTGGGCGTGCTCACGCTCTGGATCCCGATCGACTCCGCCGTGGCAGGCTGGTGGCACCACCACCGTCATGCGAGCCCCTTGGCCCGGGGCCCTGCTTTCGCGCCGCCGTGCGGCGCCGGGGTGCCGTTCCCCGGCTGGGCCGGTGCCATCGTCATCGACGACCGTCCGCTCGGCGCGCCCGCGCCGTTTGCTGTCGTCACCGCGTTCCCCGCCGAAGTGGTCCTCGACGCATGGATCGGGACCGGCCCGGTCGAAGGGTGTCTCGTCGACGAGGGGATCATGCTCAACGAGGGGACGCTGGTTGAAGAAGGCTCGATCGTCGGAGGGGATTGCCTGTGCGATCCCTGCCAGGGCGCCACGATCGCTGACAGCGGCACAGTCTCCGAGGGGACCGTGATCGAGACCGACGCACCAATCGAGACCGACGAAGTGATCGGCATGCCGACTCCGGCCGAGGTGAGCCACGGCGGCGACACCGGAATCATCACGACGCTGCAACCCGTCGAAGCCCCCGTGCCGATCACGCGCGACGAGCCGGAGCCGGAGTCGGAGAGCCCGACGCTGCTCGAACTCCCGGGCACCGCGGCGGCGACCACCTCCAGCGACCCCTCCGCCGCCCAGCCGGCACAGGCCGAGGCGCCAGCCGCCTCGGTCCTCGAACCATGGGAACCGAAGACCGTGCAGGGGGACGCCACCGCCGAAACGGCGACCGACGAACCCGTGGCCGAGACGATGGAGGAGGCCGAAGCCTTCGAGCGCCCCGGAATGCAGGCCGACGACGAGGAGGCCGACGACGAGGCAATGGAAGAAGACTCGCCAGAAGACGAGGCTGACGAGGCACCTTTCCAGCAGAAGCGTCGCAACTTGTTTGACGACGCCCCGTACTCACCGGAGGCGTTCGAGAGCCCCCGGTCCTCTGACGAGGACCTCCCCGGCGATGCCTTCAAGGCGCCCGGAAGCGATGACGACTTCGGGACCCCAGAGCCACAGCCGACGGACGACGGCGGCGACATGCCGGCTGACGACTTCGGTGACGACAACGGCGCGCCGGCCTCGGATGACTCCGGCTTCGAGCCGGCAACCGAGGAATCGATGGACGATGCCCGCGCCGACGAGCCGGAAGTTGAAGGGGAGCCGCTTGAGGAAGGGACTCCGCTTGAGGAAGAGGCTCCGGGTGAACCCGATCCGTTCGATTCCAGTGCCCTTCCCACCCCCGGCCAGCCCTCACGGGCGTGGAGCGACAACACCGGCCGCCACGGCACCGTTGGGTCGCTCGTTGAGGTCCATGCCGACCGGGTCCGGATTCTCAAAGCGAGCGGTCGGCACACGACGGTGCCGATGTCACGCCTCTCCCGCACCGATCTCGACCACGTCGCCGGCGTCGCCCTGGCCCTGGGGCGCGGGGCACGGGCGGGTGAAACGGCCGGCCTCTGATCCCGCCCGCCCAGCGGGCGGTCTCGAGCCTCAAGCAAGACGCCGACCGTGCCCACTCGAGGGGCACGGTCGGTCGCTTTGCGGCTGCCGTCAGGTTCACTTCTCGTCGAGGATGGCCACGGTCTCGAAGGCCTTCCCCTCGAGCATCTCCAGCGACGCACCACCACCGGTCGACACGTGGCTGACACGGTCGGCGTAACCGAGTTGCTCGACGGCCGCGGCCGAATCACCGCCACCGATGATCGTCACGCCGCCGGCCGTCGTGGCATCGGCCACGGCATCGGCGACCGCCTTCGTGCCGGCGTCGAACGGGGGCATCTCAAAAACCCCCATCGGGCCGTTCCAGACCACCGTGCCGGCGGTGCGGATGATGCGTGCGTAGGCGGCCGCGGTTGCCGGACCGATGTCGAGCCCTTCGAAGCCGTCGGGGATCTCCCCCGCCTTCACCACCTGCTTGTTGGCGGAAGCGGAGAAGTCGTCGGCGCAGTGCGTGTCGAGCGGCAGCACGAGCTTCGAGCCGCCGCTGACGAGGAGCTGCTTGGCAAGCTCGACCTTGTCGGGCTCGACGAGCGACTTCCCCGTCTTCCCCCCCTGGGCGAGCGAGAAGGTGTAGGCCATGGCACCACCGATGAGGACATGATCACAGATGGCCAGGAGGTTCTTGATGACCTCGATCTTGTCCGACACCTTCTTCCCGCCGATGATCGCCACGAATGGACGCTTCGGGCTGCCGATGGCTGCGGAGAGATACTTGATCTCCTTCTCGACGAGGAACCCAACGACGGCCGGCTTGCCCTTCTTTTTCATGGCTACAGGCACCGCGTGCATGCTCGCCTCGGTGCGGTGGCAGGTACCGAAGGCATCGTTGACATAGCCGTCGGCTAGCGCCGCGAGCCCATCGACGTAGGCGGCGTCGTCCCCCTTCTTCTCTCCCTTGTTGAAGCGGACGTTCTCGAGCACGAGGACGCCGCCGGCGGGGAGGGCGGCGAGCTTCGCGTGACTGTCCGGCCCGCCGGTATCGGCCGCCAGAGCGACCGGGTGCCCGAGGAGCTCGCCGAGTCGCTTGGCCACCGGGGCCAGCGAGAAGGCCGGCTCCGTCCCCTTTCCGGTGGGGCGGCCCAGATGCGACATGAGCACCGCCCGGCCGCCCCGATCGAGGATCGACGAAAGTGTTGGCAGGGCCATCCGGATTCGGCGGTCATCGGTGATCGCCCCGGAATCGTCCTGCGGGACATTGAAATCGACGCGCACCAGCAGCGTCTTGCCCCGGGGGTCGATGTCGGCGACGGTCTTCTTCGGCATGGGGGCGGTCCTCGTGGTGAAGGGGATGTTCGGCCCGGGGGCGGACAGCGCCCGCCGGTCCCGCGAATCTACGCCCCCGCCGCCCGACGGCAAGGCCGGGGGCATCCCGGCAGCGTGGCTCCCCGGCTGAACACGGGCCGTCGGGAGGCTATATTCAAGGCCGTCACCCACTGCTTCGTCGCTTTTCCCCCCTCCGCCAAGCCCATGACCGACCGGGCCCCGCTGCCGTCATTCCGCCGGTGGACCCGACAGCTCTTCCCGGTGAGCGTGGCGACGATCCTCTGCCTTCTGGCCGTCGCTCCGTGGATGGTGCCGGCAGCGCTTGGCGTGCTCCAGGTCGACGCCACGACGCCGATCGAGTGGGTGCCGGTGTCGTTCGCTCCGCGGGCGGCCTACGAAAAGTTCACTGGCGAGTTCCAAAGCGGTGATGTCGTGATCGCGTCGTGGGACGGCTGCACGCTCGACGCCCCGGCGATCGACGCCTTCCTCGCCGCCGCCTCTGGCCCCGACACGCACAACCGGCAGGGAGAACCCTGGTTCGAGACCATTGCCACTGGCGGCACGGCCCTGGCGCGCCTCGTCGAACCACCCCTCTCGCTCGATCGCGAGGAGGGAATGAAACGGCTCCGCGGAGTTCTCATCGGCCCGGACGGCCGGTCGACCTGCCTGGTGATCCCCTTTACGCGTGCCGGCCTCACCGACAGGCGGGCCGCCGTGGCTTGGATCCACGACACGCTCGGACGGATCACGGGCCTCCCCAAACAGGCCCTCCACCTCGCCGGCCCGGTCGTCGACAACATCTCGGTCGACGAGGCGAGCATGGAGAGCTTCTTCTGGTTCGGCGGCCCTGGGGCGATCGTGATCCTGCTCCTCACCTGGTGGTCGCTCGGCAGCCTGCCCTACGCGCTGCTGGTGTTCCTCGTGTCGCTGGCCTGTGTCGGGCTCAACTTCTGGGGTCTGGCGGCCTGCGGCGACCGCATGAACCCGATCCTCATCGTCATGCCGGTGCTCGTCCTCACCCTCGGCGTCTCGGGGGGCATCCACCTCACCAACTATCTCATCGATTCACTCGCCACCGGGGGGCGTGCGGGGGTTGCCTGGCGCGCAATCCGCTTGGGCTGGCTCCCCTGCAGCCTGTCGGCCGGCACGACCGCCGTCGGCCTGGCGTCACTGGTGGTGAGCGAGCTCGAACCGATCCGCGTGTTCGGTTTCCACGCGGCGATCGGTGTCATGCTCACCCTCGCGATGCTCTTCCTCGTCGTGCCGGGCATCTTCGAGCGCTGGCCGATCGTCCCGTCGAGTGGCGCTGCCCAACGGACGATGGCGACCGAGGATGCCTGCGCCCGATTTATGGTCCGCCACGCCGGCAGCATCGCCTGGATCGGCATGATCGCGATGGGGGTGGCGGCGGTGGGGATCCCGTGGATTCGGGCCTCGGTGAGCATCGACACGCTGTTCACCCCCGCCAGCCGGGTGATCCGCGACTACGCTTGGCTCGAGGAGGCGATCGGGCCGCTGGTGCCGGTCGAGATCGTGCTCCGGTTCCCGGACGATTCGCCCATCCGGCCGGCGGAGAGGCTCGATATCGTTCGCAACGTGGGGGAGGCTCTCGCGGGCACGCCGGGCGTGAGCGGCGTCCTTTCGGCGGCCACGTTCCTCCCCGATCTCGACGTCGGCTCCGGGCTCCGCGGCCAGGCGACCCGATCGATCGCCGCCCGGAAGCTTCAGCAGAGTCTCTCCGGCCTCGACGACATGCGGATCGTGCGGAATGTCGATGGCGAGCAGCTGTGGCGGGTGACGGCCCGGACCTCGGCGCTGGCCGGCATCGACTACGGCGACTTCCTCAGCGTTGTCCGCGCGCGAATCGAGCCGGTGGTGACCGCCCATGGCGGCGAGACGCGCGGCGTCACCGCCGACTACACCGGCGCCATGCCGCTGATCAACGCCATCCAGAAGACGCTCCTCTCCGATCTGTTCTCGAGCTTCATCTCCGCCTTCGTCGTCATCACCCTGATGATGATGGCCGTTGAACGAGGCGTGGTGGCGGGGCTCATTTCGATGATCCCCAACGTCTTCCCCACGATCCTCATGTTCGGGTTTCTCGGCTGGGCGGGAACGGCCCTCGACATCGGCAGCGTGATGACCGCGTCAATCGCGCTCGGGATGGCGATCGACGGCACCCTCCACTTCCTCACCTTCTTCCGCCGCGGGCTGCGTGCCGCACCGGCCGGCGCCGATGCCGCCGAACGGCGCCACCTGCGCGTGGCGGCCGTCCACGGGGCCTTCCGGCATTCGGGAGCCGCGCTGACCGAAAGCTCCGTGGTGTGTGCGTTCGGCATCCTCATGTTCGCCTGGAGCTCGTTTGCCCCGACGAGCCGCTTTGCCTGGCTGCTGGCGCTGCTCATCGCCGCCGCCCTCGCCGGCGACCTCGTCCTCCTCCCGGCACTCCTCGTTGGCCGGTCGGGCCGGTTCTTCAGGGCGCTGGCGCCAGTCGAGGGCAACCGGCCGCCAACACCGGAGCCCTGATCGGCACACGCGCTTCCACCCCGCGGCCGCGGCCGATGCGCGCGACGGCACGGCGAGCCGATCGATGCCCCCGAACGTTTCGGGGGGTGGTCATCTGGGACCTCCCGGCTACTATTCCATCTTCTCGCTCAAAAAATGCTTCTCGCTCAAAAAATGGCCGAGATTCCGAGCTGAGCCTATTCGTTTTTCGCACGTCTGCTATCCAAAGCCTCAACCTAGGTAGACAAAGGCATTCTTGATACACTTTCACACATCAGAAAGCGTTCGTGAAGCTTAAACCCTCAACAACCCAGCACCAACATGAAATTCAAAAGTCGATACTTCTTTATTATTGCGGCATTTCTTAGCTTTGTTCTCAGTGTGAGCATTTGGTTTCTTCTTGAGAATGAACTTCAAGCCATTTTTGTAGGCATTTGGGTGCCCAGTATTCTTTCCCTCGGAAGGTATTTTGATTAATGGACAACTTTGTGCTCTTTATCTTCGGGCTATCCATTACTTTGATCAGTGGAATGGGCGTGCTTGTATACATCGTTAACTTAGGGTACCAGCGAAGTCCAAAAGCCACCTCCCCGAAAATCGCCACGGTCATTTCTGAAGACAAAAGCAGATAGGGGAGCCCTTTCGAGATCCTGTCCCAGGTTTTTGGGACTCTCCTCACCCAAAAATAAATATGAGTAACCCACAAATTTTGATCTCCGGGATGATCGTGACACTCGTCGTCAGCCTCGGCGTGCTCTTTCGTACATTAGGATACGATGAGGGTAACAACAAAAAAACGTTTGAAGTTGATACAGATTTGGGGGCCATTCAAAAATACGGAAAATGAGCATTCCGGGTTAGCAGGCGGTGGATGAGGTGCCGGGCCGGCCGCAGGAGCGAATGACGGCACCCGAAGCCATGGCGCTGCAAGCTTTACAAACGCCGCGACGGAAACGGTACGCCACGGCCTGGAGACCTTGAACACCAGCTTCGGCGACGTCGTTGCGATCGGGTAGGGCGAGCGAAGAATGTGGACGTGCTCGACGGTGAGCCGCCGGATCCCGCTTCAGAGAATCGGCAGAACTCGGCCCTCGTCGAGGAGGTTGTAGGGGCGGCCGAGGTTGTCGGTGGCCTCGAGGTCGTCGATCCCCATCGCGGCGTAGACCGTCTTCACGACGTCGCCCGGAGTGACTTTCTCCTCGGGATATTCGCCACGCGGATCGGTGCGACCGTGAACCACTCCCCCGCGGATGCCGCCGCCGGCCATGACGACGCTCATGCAGGCCGTCCAATGGTCGCGTCCGGCGCCCCCCGGGCCCCCCGACCGCGGATCGCCGATCTTCGGCTTCCGCCCCATCTCGCTCGACACAAGCAAGAGTGTCGAGTCGAGGAGACCACGGTCGTCGAGGTCGCCGACGAGACCGGCGAACGCCCGATCGAACTCCGGGAGGAGATTCTCCCGCAGGCAACTGAAGTTGTTGGCATGGGTGTCCCAGCCGCCGCCGCTGGCGCACTTCTTCGACACCACCGCATCCTCCTCCGACCAGAAGACGGTGATGTACGGCACCCCCGCCTCGACGAGCCGCCTGGCCATGAGCAGGCTCGTGCCGTTGATCGTCGGGCCGTAGAGCGCTCGGACATGCTCCGGCTCGCGGTGGATGTCGAAGGCCCCGGCGGTCGACGAGGCGGCGAGGAGGTCGAACGTCCGCTCCTGCTGGCGGGTGTAGTTGCCTATTTCAACCTCGAGATCGAGGTCGTGGCGGAGCCGGTTGAGGCTGTCGAGGAGACCGCGGCGGTCGGCGAGACGGCCGGCACCGGCGGCGTCGACAGCGAGATCGGGGACGATGAACCGCATCGGGTCGTTGAAGGTCCCCTCGAGGAAGAACGGGTCGTGCTCGAGGCCGAGCCGACCGGCGAATTGCCCCGGGCGCGTGTAAGGGGCCTGGCTGGGACGGTAGGGGAGCGTGATCGTCTGCGGGAGCGACGGATGGAGCGGCCGGCGCGAGCCGACGACCGCCGCCATGTGGGGCCAGTCGGTGGGAAACGGGCGCCGGTCGTTCCCCATCGTCCGGAAGGTGATATCGGGGGGGTGGCCGGTGAGGTTGAAGTAATACCCGGCGTGGTGATCGCCGGTGGCGAGCCCGGAATCGGTGACGCCATGAACGAGCGCGAGTTTGTGCCCCTGCTTCGCCGTGAGGGGGAGGTGCTCGCAGATCGCCAGCCCCGGTGCTGTCGTGGCGATGGGGCGGAACTCGCCGCGGTATTCGGCCGGCGCGGCGGGCTTCAGGTCCCATAGGTCGACATGGGACGAGCCGCCGCAGAGGAAGAAGAGGATCGTCGATTTCGCCTTGGCGGCTCCCCCGGGGAGCGCCGCGGCCCCGGGCCGTGCGGCCAAGCCCGTCAGCCCGGCCAAGCCCGTCGCGCTGGCGCGGAGCATCGCACGGCGGCCCGGCCGACGACCGGCCGACGACCGACCGGGAAAGAGTCCCCTGGGTGGATTCAGATCGCCGAGCATGGCTCCCCCTTCAGATCGTGCCGGCATCGGGCCGACCCCCACCCACGATACATCCCGGGAGGAGGAGTATGGGAGGCCAGCAGGGAGCCAGCCACTACTCCCCGGTCTCACTCTCGCCGCCACAGCGAGACACGAGGGCGACGTAGACGCGATTGTCGGTGCTGTCGGCGAGGAGCGCCACCGCGCCGTCGGCCCGGACGGTCATCACCCCGCCGGCGTGAAAGGCGTAGGGGTTGTCGTCGTTGGCGATGTTGATGACCGCACAGCCCGGCTGCTTCGGGTCGAGGTCGGTAGCGCCGCTCAAGCCGCGCGTGAGTCGAGCGGTGTTGAAATCTCCGTAGAAGCAGGCCACGAGGAGGTCGCCGCCGGCGGCATTCGCTGGCACCCGGCGCCCCTTGAACCAGCGCTGTTGCCTCCCGGCTTCCTCGATGAAGCAGAGCGTTTTGGAGAGCCCGTCGGTGACATCCCGAAACCGCACGCGCCGCGCCGTGGCGACGTCCCTGGCGCCGAACAACGAGTCGGAGGTCGGCACGGGAGGGAGACCGACGCAGAGGGCAAGGCTCGCATCGATCCCCCGCAGGGGCGCGTAGTCGGTCCGCGGCAGCGGGTAGGGGACACCGGCCGGCATGCCGAAGTTTTGCAGGAACGCGTTGTAATCAGCGGGCATGCCCGACGGGGTGGAAGGACAGACAAACACCGGCACCGGCGTCCGTGCCTCCACGCTGCCCTGGCCCCGCGGGAATGGCGGCGGCAGATTCAGCGGATCGATCAGGGCGCGCCGAGAGTCGAAGCGCGTTGCCAGCGAGGCTTCCTCCAGATACGGCAGGAGCCTCCCCATCGGCCCCATCGGTGAGCGGGCGAAGGTATGGAGCGGGTAAAACGGATTCGGTGGGGATGGATACTCCGCCAGCGTCAGCTCCTGCCGCCA
>JBAWVV010000120.1:0-11286 GCA_037147115.1 Planctomycetia bacterium
TTCGGCCGGTGCCAGCCCTGGCGACCAGCAGTATAAAGCGTCTCCTTCGCTCCCGCACCGTTCCCCCTTCCCAGCCCCGGAGCCCCCGCCAGCCATGCTCTCCGCCCGTCTCGCCGCTCTTCAATCGGCGCACGCCGCCGGCGCCCTCACTGACCACTCCCTCCACACGATCCGCGTCTGGCTCACCGAACCCCGCTACGCCGAGTTCGCGACCACGCTCGGCGCGCTCGTCGACGGCGCCGCGGCGGCTGGCACGGCGAAGGCCGCCTGGAAGGATCTCGACGACGCCTACTGGACGGTGATCCCGTTCGGCACCGGAGGCCGCCGCGGCAAGATGTTTCCGGTCGGCTCCAACGCCATCAACGACCGAACGATCGGCGAGAGCGCCCAGGGGCTCGCCGACTATGTCCGCGGCGCCATCCCCGCAGGCACGACGCCGACCTGCGC
This sequence comes from Planctomycetia bacterium, assembly GCA_037147115.1. Lineage (GTDB taxonomy): Bacteria > Planctomycetota > Planctomycetia > Pirellulales > UBA1268 > QWOP01. The sequence continues at coordinate 448 of JBAWVV010000120.1, forward strand.
CATCGCCTATGACACCCGGCACCGCTCCGAACATTTCGCCAAGCTCTGTGCCGAGGTCCTCCTGGCCGCCGGTTTCCGGATCTTCTTCCTGCGCGGCTACCGGAGCACGCCCGAGCTGTCGTTTGCCGTCCGCCACACCGGCGCCACCTGCGGGATCATGGTGACGGCGAGCCACAATCCCCCCAGCGACAACGCCGTCAAGGTTTATTGGGCCGGCGGCGTCCAGGTGCTCCCCCCGCACGACCGCGGGATCATCGACCGGGTGATGTCGGTCGACACCGTAGCGCGGGCCGACTTCGCCGCCGCGGTCGCCGACGGCCGGGTGACGAATGTGGAAGCGGAGGTCGATGCGGCGTTCGTGGCCGCGGTTCTGCGGCAGGCGACCCCCGGGGCCCGCGACCTGTCGATCCTCTACACGCCGCTCCATGGCGTCGGCGCCAGCGCTGTCGTCCCGGTCCTGATGGGCGCCGGCTTCACGAGGCTCCGGCTCTACGGCCCGCAGGAAACCCCCGACGGCGACTTCCCCAACGTGCCGGGGCATGTCTCGAATCCGGAGAACCCGGCCGTGATGGATGGCGCGGTCGCCGAGGCGCGCGACCGTGGCGACGGCCTCGTGATGGCCAGCGATCCCGACTGCGACCGGCTCGGCGCCTCGGCGCCGATGGCCCTCGGCAGCCAGGAGTGGCACGCCTTCACCGGCAACCAACTGGGGGCCTTGCTCGCGGATTGGGTGCTCGCGACCCGGGCCCGGGCGGGGCGCCTGCGGCCGAGCGACCGGGTCGTGACGACGCTCGTTACCTCGGGGCTCGTGCGGCGGATCGCCGCGGGGCACGGGGCCGCGATCACCGACTGGCTCCAGGTCGGCTTCAAGTGGATCGGCGAGGAGATCGATCGGATCGGCCCTGATCACTTCGCGTTCGGCTGCGAGGAATCACACGGCTACCTCGCCGGCACGCATGTCCGCGACAAGGATGCCAGCGTGGCGGCCCTCCTCATGGCGGAACTGACAGCCGCGCTCGGCGAACGGGGCCAATCGCTCCACGAGCATCTCGACGGCTTGTTCGTGGCCCATGGCTGCCACGCCGAGCGGCAGGTGTCGGTGACGCTTCCCGGGGCCGCCGGCATGGACCGGATGCGCGAGATCATGGCAAGCCTGCGGAGAAGCCCGCCGGCGACCATCGCCGACCTCGACGTCATCCGAGTCCGCGATTACGGCAGCCTGACGGTGGCCGAGCGGGGTGCCCCGCCGCGGCCGTTCCCCGGGGCCCCGCACACCGCAAAGCAGGGTGATCTGGTGATGTTCGATCTCGCCGGTGTCCCTGAGGCTTCACCCCACCCCGGGGCCGAGCCCCCCTTCCCGACGCTCTCCAACTGCGTCGCCGCGCGCCCCTCCGGCACCGAGCCGAAGATCAAGTTCTACCTCTTCACGGCCGCCCCGCCGCTCCCCGCGGCCGAACTGGCGGCGACGAAGGGGCTGCTCGCGGCCAGGCTCGATCGCATGGAACGCGACCTGCGGAGCCTGGCGGGGGTATGACGGAGTTGTCGGGCGGAGCAACCGGCATCGATCGGCCGGCGGCCTGATACGATTGACCTGTTCAGGCCCCGGCCCGGCACGATTCAAGCGCCCCTGCGGAGCGAGCGTTCCCGATGAGCGAACAGATCGGCGCCGTGCTCGTCTTTGTCGGCCTCTTCCTGGCGACGTCGGGGTTGCTCGTTTTCCTAGGCCGCAGCCTGCGGGTGTTGCTGGGCCGGACGGAGCGGCGCCGGCTCCTCGGCCCCGCCGCGCTCCTCGCGGCAGGGCTCGTCATCGGGTCGGTGCCGTTCGTGGCCCAGCATCTCTACTTTTCGATCGTGGGGCTCGCGGAACGAGAGCGGGTCGTCAATGGCCGGCAGGCGCTTGTCCTCACCGGCTGGGACCGGAGCGATTACTCGATCCTCGCCGCAAAGCCCGGTACGGAAATCCTCGAGATGGGGAACGCCGATGTCATCGACGACACGCTCGATCTCCTCGCCGGCCTGCCGCAGCTCCGGGAGCTAACCCTCAACGATGCGCACATCACCGACGCGGGGCTCCAGAAGCTCCTCGGACTGAAGCAACTGGAATCGCTGCGGATCGCGCGGACGTGGGTCACGCCGGAGGGGGTGGCGGCCTTCCTCGCCGGCGCCCCGCCGCCATTCCGCGAGATCGACGTCACCGGCAACAACATTCCGACGTCGATCCTGCGGAAGTGGAAGAACGCCGCCGCCACGGCCGGCGAGGCCCCACCCGGCGAAGCGAAGGCCGCCCTCCCCGAACGTCGCTACGTCAACTGAATCAAACCGGCCCATCCCCACCCGAAGCGGAGTCCCCCAATGGCCCTCGAACGACTCGAACTCAAGGAAGACACCCCCGGCCACGTCTCCAGTGCCACGTATCTCTGCGAGGCGAGCGCCTTGGCCTACCTCGGGGAAACGGAAGGGAAGAAGGCCTTTCAGGAGATCCTCGGCCTCGACGCGAGTCTCTTCAGCGTCGGCAACACCCAGGCCTGGCTGGGGACCAGCGTCGACCACATCGTCGTCGCCTTCCGGGGGACGGAGAGCCCGACGAGCCTCGACGGCCTCAAGGACATCCTCATCACCGACGCGATGAACCTCCTTGTCGTGCCGGAGGGGCGACTGGGCCTCGACCTCGCCGCCGCTGGTGTCGGGGCCCGGTTCCACAAGGGATTCGTCGATGCGATCGCCGACATCTGGCCAGCCCTCCTGCCGGCGATCGAGGCCGAGGTGAAGAAGAGCGACCGTCCTATCTGGATCACCGGGCACAGTCTCGGGGGGGCGCTGGCGCTGATTGCCGCGTGGTTGCTGAAGCGGAAGTTCATCGCCGTCGAGGAGGTCTGCACGTTCGGCGCCCCGATGATCGGCAACCGCACCGCCTGCGATGCCTTCAACCGGGAGTTCGCCGGGAAGATCCACCGCTACGTCAACGGCCGCGATCCGGTCCCGAAGCTGCCGGGGCTGTCGCTGGTGGCCAATGAGTTCGTCCATGTCGACCGGGAGCGGCTCCTCGGCTCCCACCCGATGACCGGCCTGGTCGAGGTCGTCGGTGGCGTTGCCGGGAAGGCGGTCAACGGCCTCCTCGCCGGGACACTGATCGACGAGGCCTGGAAGGGGATCAACGCCGAGGTCGCCACCCACTTCCTCGACTGCTACCGTGCGCTCCTCCGCGGGTGAGGCTCCACCGTCACCGCGCAGGGCAGCCACGATGGACCTTTCGACGATGCTCCCCCTCGGCCTCGCCGGGCTGTGCGCCGGGTTCATCGATGCGATCGCCGGCGGTGGCGGGCTGATCTCGCTGCCGGCGCTCCTCTGGGCCGGCCTTCCTCCCCACCTCGCCCTCGGCACCAACAAGCTCCAAAGCGCCATCGGCACGACGATGGCGGTCCACCGCTACCACGCCGCCCGGCTCATCGATTGGCCGACGATGAGCGTGGCGATCGCGGCGACGGCCGTCGCGGCGGCGGTCGGCACCGGGGCCGTGCTTTGGATCGACAACCGGGTGCTGACGTTCGTCGTCCCCTGGCTCCTCCTCGCCGTCGCCCTGTATGTCCTCCAGCGCCCCGCGCTCAACGCAGCCGACACGCCGGCGCGGCTCTCCGCCAATCGGTTCGGGGCGTTGGCCGGCAGCGTGCTTGGGTTTTACGACGGCTTCTTCGGCCCCGGCGCTGGGGCCTTCTGGACCGCCGCCTGCGTCCACCTCCGCGGCCTGGGCCTTCCCCACGCCACGGCCTTCACGAAGGTGGTGAATCTGACGAGCAACCTCGCGGCGCTGGCCGTCTTTGCGGCGTGGGGGCAGGTCGATCCCGCCTCGGCCGGGGCGATGATCGTTGGCCAGGCGGTCGGCGGCCGGCTCGGGGCCGGGCTGGCGGTGAAGCATGGCGCCCCCTTCATCCGCGTCGTCTTTGCGGGGGTCGTCTTCACGCTCGTCGCCAGGCTCTTCTGGCAGGCGCTGGCCGGGTGAGCAGTCGAGCGCAGCGCCGCCGGCTGCTTTGGCGCCTGTCGAAGCCTGCTGCTACGATCCGACCGGCCGATTCACGGGGAAGGGATGCGCGACGCCTGATGAAACCTGCTTCGTCTCTCCTCCCGCTGTTCGTCGCCAGCGGCGCCGCGGCGCTGGTCTACGAGATCGTCTGGTTTCAACTCCTCGTCTTTCAGGTCGGGGGGGCGACGCGGGCGCTCGCCGTCGTCCTCGCCACCTTCATGACCGGCCTCGGGGCGGGGGCGATCCTGATGCCGCGGCTGATCCCGCCGACGACCGATCCGCTCCGGGCCTGCGCCGCCCTCGAGGCCTTTACGGCCCTCTGCGGACTGCTGCTCCCCGGGGCGATCGCCGCCACCGGGGCCCTCTCCGGAGCGCAGGAGTGGCTCGCCGTCGGCATTCTCCTCCTCGTTCCCACGCTGGCGATGGGGGGCACTCTTCCGATCGCCGCCCGGGCCCTCGGCACGGGTCGCCGGGCCGCCCGCCAGGTGGCCGGTCTGTATGCCGCCAACACTTTCGGCGGTGTCATCGGCTGCCTCCTCGCCGGTTTCCATCTGCTCCGTCTCCATGACACGCGCTTCGCCACGTTTGTGGCTGTCGGGTTGAACCTCTTGGCGGCGCTGTGGGTCGCCGGGCTGGCACGGCGCGGCGGCGCCGAGCGCCCCGCGGTGCTCTCGGCAGCGGAGTCTGCCGCCGGACAAGGGCGATCTCCGCCGCGCCTCGACCAGGGGGTGCTGGTCGTCACGTGCCTCTCCGGTGCCACGGCCCTGGCGGCCGAGGTCGTCTGGACGCGTCTCCTCACGCTCCTCCTCGGCGGCACGACCTACACCTTCTCGCTGATTCTCGCCGGCTTTCTCGCCGGCATCGGGATCGGCGCCGCGATCGCCGGTCAGCTCCGCCCGCCGCGGCCGTGGCTCGCCTGGTGCCAGGTGGCGCTCGTCCCGGCGATCGCCTGGGGAGCGTGGTGGCTCGGGGTCGAATTGCCGGCCTGGCCGGTCAACCCGCGCCTCGCCGCCTCCCCCTGGGGGCAGTTGCAGATCGACTTCGTCCGCTGCCTTGTCGCCGTTCTCCCGGCGGCGATCCTCTGGGGGGCGAGCCTCCCCCTAGCGATCGGCGTGGTGGCGGGCGACAGCCACGACACGCCGCGGGCCACGGCGGCCGTCCTCGCCGCCAATACTTTCGGCGCCGTCCTTGGCAGCCTCGCGGCGGCCCTCTGGCTCCTCCCCGGCGCCGGCAGCCGGGCCACCCAGGCGATCCTCATCGCCACGGCGGCCGTGGCGGCCGTCGTCGCCATGCCGCCGCGGCGCCAAGGCGTTGCGGGGCTGGCCGGCTGGCCGCGGATCATGGCGCCGGTCACGGCCCTGCTCCTGGCCGGCTGGCTCGTGCCGCGGGTTCCGGAGCTGGCGCCGGGCTTAGTGGCCTGGGGGCGGCTGGCGGCGGTTTTCAGCGAACACCCGGTGGAGTTCCTCGCCGTCCGCGAGGGGGCCGACAGCACGCTGGCGGTGTCGCGATCGGCCGACGGATCCCTCAACTACCACAACGCCGGCAAGGTGCAGGCCTCGGGGGAGCCGGCTGACATGCGCCTTCAGCGGATGCTCGGCCACATGGCGACGCTCGTCCCGGAAAACCCGCGAGCCGTGCTTGTCGTCGGCTGCGGAGCGGGGGTGACGGCGGGGAGCGTGAGCGTCGATCCGGCCGTGGTCGCCGAGACGATCTGCGAGATCGAGGCGGAGGTGCCCCGGACCGCGGCCGAGTTCTTCGGGCCGATCAATCAGGATGTCATCCGCAATCCGAAGGTGACTGTGACGATCGACGATGCCCGCCATTATCTCCGCACCACGACCGACCGCTTCGACGCGATCACGAGCGATCCCTTCGACCCCTGGGTGCGCGGGGCCGCCAATCTCTACACCCGTGAGTTCTTCCAGTCGGCCCGCGACCACCTCACCCCCGGCGGCGTGATCACGGTCTTCGTCCAGCTCTACGAGGCGGGGACGCCGGCGGTGAAGAGCGAGATCGCCACCTTCCTCGAGGTCTTCCCCGACGGCCTCGTGTTCGGCAACACCGCCGGCGGCGAGGGCTATGACCTCGTTCTCCTCGGCTGCAACGGACCGACGGTGATCGACCTCGACCGCATTGACCAGCGCCTCCGGGGGCCCGGCACAAAAGCGCTGCGCGAGTCGCTGGCCGACATCGGCTGCTCGAATGCCGCCGACCTCTTTGCCTCGTTCGTGGCGGCCGGCCCACAGTTGCAGGGCTGGCTCGCCGATGCCGAAATCAACCGCGATTCGAATCTCCGACTCCAGTATCTCGCCGGCCTCGGGGTCAACGCCTACGAGCAAAAGGGGATCTACCGGAATATCCTCGCCGCCGGCGACTGGCCGGAGGGAGTTTTTACAGGGAGCCCGGTCCGCATGAACCGGCTCAAGAAGCTCGGCCGGAAGGCCCGCTACTGACCATCGGTCTTGTCTTCCGACGCGTCCGCTGGGAGCCGACGGCCGAGATCGAGGATCAACAGTCGGCCGTCGTCGGGCGCACCTGCCTTCGGCACAGTGTTGCGGCGATGAAGCGAGGAGCGATTGCCCGTCACGACCAGGTAAGGACGACGATCGTGGCCGGCGATGATGGTCATGTCGCTGACGGCCCAATCGGGGCGGATCTCATCAAAAGTTTCGCCGGTCGAGGCATCGACGAGGCGGATGCAATGCTCGGCGGCAACGATCAGCGACCGGCCGTTGTCGGCCCAAACGATGCCCTTCACCGGCGCCATGAACGACCCCAAGTCGACCAAGGTACTGCCGGTGTCGGCGTCGAGGATCAATGTCTCTCCGCCCACCGAGCCGACAGCCAGACAGGCTCCGTCGGGCGACCAGGCGAGCCGCAGCCAAAGCCCTGTCTCATCGGTGAGATCGGCCAGCTGCCGGCCTTTCCCGGCCACAGGAGCACCATCGGGCCCCAGGTCATGAACCCTGATGACGGCGCCGGTGGCAAAGGCGAGCCGGGGACGAGCGCCGCGACTGATCGAGATCGAGTCGATCGGCCCCCGCAGCCCCCCGTCGATGCACTGCGGAGCCTTGAAATCGGGTGGCCAGGCCCAGCATCCGTTCGTGCCGTCCGGCTCGGTCTTTCCGGAATACAGCCATCCGCTTTCACCCCAAGCGACCGAAAAGCTCGGGGGGAGCAGCAAATTGCCCGGACCGACGGCGGTCCCATCCCCAAGCAGCGGAAAGACAGCAATCCCGTCGGAATCGGCAATCGCGCAGCGGCGGCTGACGCGATCGACCGCGGCCACATGGATCTTCGTGACGTCGATGCCATCGACCCGCGTCGTCTTGCCGTCGGCGTCGATGATCACCGGCACGCCGCCACGGGGCAAGACGAGCCCTCGACCATCGCCGAAATCAGCGACGGCCTCGGCCGACGGGAGGCCCGGCACTGTGATGGTATTCGCTCCCCGCATCAACGGGCCGATCCCTTGATCCCAAAGCCGCACCGTCCCATCGCCCCCTGCCGAGAGAATCCTCCCCGAAGGATGGTAGAGCACGTTCCAGATGCGGCCGAGATGGCCAACGAGCTCCTCCACGGGATCACCGGTCGAGGCGTCGTACACCCGGATCACGCTGTCCTTGCAGCCGGTAACGATCCATCGGCCATCGGCGGAGAACTCACATCCATGGATCCACTGCGTGGCCCCCTCGATTTCGAAATCGAGCGATCCCGACTCCAAGTTCCAAACGCGCACCATGTGCTCGAACCAGCCCCCGACGATGATTCGTTTGCGGTCGGGCGAGAGCGAAAATGCCTGAACATCCCCCTGCTCTCCCATGAAGGCCCGCTCGATCCTTCCGCTGGCCAGATCGAGTAGACAGACCCGCTCGTGAATGGCGACGAGCACTCGCTGGTCATCGAGGAACCGGACCATCTCGATGTCGGCTTTGGGATCCCTGATCACCTCGAGGCCTGTCTGCGGAGCTTCAGCCCCGCCGCCATCGAAGGGACGGTGTTCGATCGGAGCCTCGGCCCCGTCGCCCAGCGCCGCGAACCGGATCGTACGGTCGGCGCCCCCCCACGCGATCCGGTCTCCCGACGGCGAGAAGGCGACGGAAAAAACCTCGTTCCCGCGGAGCTCGAGGTCACGGCGATGGCTCCCGTCGGCGACGTTCCAGAGCCGGACCCGGCCCGCGTCGACCGGCTCGGTTTTTTCGTCCTTCGCGTTCTTTGCATTCTTGTCGTCGTGCTCCCCGCGGAGCTTCCCGGCCGTCGCCACGATCTGCCCATCGGGGCTGAGGACAACTTGATTGATCTCATGGCCAACATCGATCTCGCGCGGTATTCCGGCAGCCGTGCCATCGGCAGCGAGCGGCAGGAGGACGAGCGTTCCGTCGGCCACACCGGCGGCGAGCAGGTCAGCTTTCGGCGACAGGGCAAGGGAATGGATCTGCAGGGCGTCGGAGTTCCCCGGCGGCGCCTTTCCACCCCGGTCGATGAGCGTGGCAATCTCGCCATGCGTCCGGGCGAGGAGCCATCCGCCGGCGATCGAGTTGGCCAGCGCCGGATCGGCGGCAGCGCTCTTCTGCAGGTCGGCGACGGCCGCGACGGCATTGCCGATCCGGTAGGTCTCGAAGGCGCGGCGGAGATCGCGGGTGGCGTCCCGTGCGGCCTTCTCCGCCCGCTCTTGTGCCTCCCGCTCGGCTGTGGCCGCCTGGCGTTTTTCCTCTTCCTGCGTGGCGAACTCGTCCTTCAACCTGATCTCATTCTCGCGGGAGATCCTCCAGGCCCGCTCTTCGATCACGAGGCCACCGAGGAACAGGGCGGCAAGCGCCGCGGCGATCGCGCCGGCGAGGATCGGATTGCGCCGCAGCCAACGGGCTGCCTGCTGGGCCGGCGTCAGGGGCCGGGCGATCGTCGGGCGGCCGTCGAGGAAGCGCGACAGATCGACGCCGAGCTCGGCGGCCGAGGGGTAACGCGCGCCCGGACGCTTCGCCAGGCACTTGCTGCAGACGGCAACGAGATCGGGGTGGATCCCCGGCACGACGCGGTCAGCCGGCTCCGGCTCGACGTCGAGCACGCGCCGGTAGATGGAGTCGAGCGACGGGCCGGCATTCACGCAGCGCCCCGTCAGGAGTCGGTCGAGGACGAGGCCGAGGGCATGGACGTCGGTCCGGGCATCCATCGGGCCGAGCGCCGGGTTGACCTGCTCGGGGGCCATCCACTCCGGCGTCCCCAGCCTCGTACCGATCTCGGTGGGGGCGGTGCCGGGGGAATCGTGATCGACACTGACGATCGAGGCGCTCAAGCCGAAGTCACCAAGCTTCACCCCCTGCCGTCGCACTTCCTCCGGCTTCCCGACGGTGCTGCGCGTCTCGGGCCGGTCGTCGGGAGGGAGCGGGCCGTCGTCGCTCGGCACGAGGAGAACGTTCCCCGGCTTGATGTCGCGGTGGATGACACCCACGGCATGGGCCGCGTGAGCTGCTTCGGCGAGCGCCTGGACGACACCGGCGGCCATCGCGGGATCGACGGGGCCGGGATGACGCTCGAGCCAGGAGGCGAGGCTCTCGCCGCACAACTCCTGGGCGATGTAGGGGAGATCGTCGTGCTCCCCCACCTCATGGACGATGACGACATTCGGATGGGAGATCTTCGCGGCGTGTTTTGCCTCGCGGAGGAATCGATTCGTCTTTCCTGCGTCGAGGAGGATCTCGGGGCGGGCGACCTTCAGCGCCTCGCGGCGGACGAGTTTCGTGTCGATCACCTCGAAAACCTCGGCGAAGCCCCCTTCGCCGATCTTGTGGATGACGCGGAACTTCCCGATCGACAGCGGCGGTGGCGACTTCGCCTCCCCCGCCGCCACCATTCTCAGGAGAAGGAGCGTATCGAGCCGTTCGGCCAGTTCGGGGGTGATGGCGGCATCCCCGGCGGCGGCCTCGTTGCCATTCGTGGCAAGACCGGCGAGTTGGTCGTCGATCGCAGCGAGCCGCTTGACGGCGGCGTCGAGCGGCGCCAGATCGCCGGGCGCCCCGGCACCTGGACCTGGACCTGGACCTGGACCTGGACCTGGACCTGGACCGGTTCCTGGCCGATCCTCCTCGGGAGGGTTGTCTGGAGCGTGGGGTGGGAGTGTCATGGCGCGGTGTCAGACGCCGCGGCCCGCACCGAGCGAATCTCCCCGCAAGTCACTCCGCACCGCGTCGAGTGCCCGGGCAAAAAGCTGCCGCGAGGCATCGGCGGAGCGATTCAACTTCCGTCCAATCTCCTCCCACTTCAGATCCTCCCAGACCCGAAGGCGGAGCACCGCTGTGTGATCCGCGGAGAGCTTCCCCATCACCTTCGCGACCTGCTCGATCTCTTCCATGCGGAGCACCGGGTCGGCAGCGGAGGGGGCGGGGATGTTGTGCAATTTGGAATCGTCGAGGCACTCCTTCTCGGCCGATCGGGCATGCCGGCGCTGGAGGTCGATGGCGTTGTGGTGGACGATCTGCCGGAGCCAGCCGAAAAACTCGCGGCTACGTCCCTGGAAAGAGCAGATGTCGCGCGCCACATCCACGATCGACACCATGCCGACGTCCGATGGATCGAACTTCGCCGACATTCGCTTCGGCGTTTGCTGGATGGCGAACAGCCGGCAGTAGACGTAGGCCACCTTGAGGAGCCGGTCGAGCGACTCTTCCCCCCCTCTCCGGGCGGCATCGATGATCGTCGAGAGCCCCGAGCGGTCTTCCTTCCCCCCTTCTCCCCCGTCGCCGGCCGTGCCAACGGATGCCATTCCTTACGTCCTTTCGACTGACGTTGATGATTCGACGCGCGGCCGCTGGCCTCGCCGACCG
>JBAWVV010000121.1:0-11258 GCA_037147115.1 Planctomycetia bacterium
GTGGCGTGGTGGTGGATTTCGACCCATCACTTCAGTGGCGGTGAACACCCCAGCGAGGAGCCTGCGGCAACGGCAGCCAAGGTCTCGGCCAGCGGGCTGGCAGACGAGGTCTCGCTCCCGGAGGGGGCCCGGGCCTCGGCCGGGATCGAAGTGGCAACGGTCACCCGGGTGCCGATGCACGACCACCTCACCGTCCCGGGAAGGATCGACTACGACGCGCGCCGCCGCCTCGACTACGCCTCGCCGGTCGACGGCATCATCTCGCAGGTCTTCGCGCAGGTCCGCCAGCGCGTTTCCAAGGGGGATTCCCTCGCCGAGGTGTCGAGCCCCGCGGTGGGCATGGCCCGGGACGATGTCCGCCGCCGCGAGGACGACAAACAGATCGAGATCAAGGCCACGGAGTGGGCCACGACGATCGCCGACAACGTCGAGTCGCTCCTCGATACGCTCGCCCGCAAGCCCCCGCTGGCCGACGTCGAGGTGATGTTCAAGGATCGGATCCTGGGGATCAACCGGGAGAAGATCGTCGGGGCCTACTCCAAGCTCCTCCTCGTCGAGAAGGTCAACCGCAGCACCCGTGAGCTGGGGGACGGCGGGGTGCTCTCCGGGCGGATCATCGAGGAACGGACGAGCAATCTCGAGGTGGCCAAAGCGAACTTCGACGCCGCCTGCGAGGAGGTCCTCTTCTCCACCCGGCAGGAACGAGACCGGGCGCGCGCGAGCCTGGCCCAGGCCGACCGGCTCGTTGAAGTGTCGAAAGAACATCTTCGGACCCTCGTTGGCAGCCGGCTCGGCGCCGAGATCGCGGCGGTCGATGAGGACGCCTCCGACAGCCCCGGCGACGCCGGTTCGTTGAGCACGCTCATCATGCGGACGCCGTTTGACGGGATTGTCGAGGATGTCTTCGTGGCCCGGGGGGAACGGGTCCAGGGGGGGGATCCGATGTTCGTCGTCGCCGACACCTCGCTGCTGTGGGTGCGGGCCCAGATCCACGAGCGCGAGTGGACGGCCGTTGACGTCGTCCATGGGCAGGAGGTCCAGGTCAGCGTTCCGGGAGCCGACCGCCACGAACTGGTGGCCCGGGTGCACCATGTCGGGGCGATCGTCGAGGCTGATTCGCGGAGCGTGTCGCTGGTCGCCGAGCTCGACAACGACGACGCCCATCTGAAGCCGGGGATGTTCGTGTGGGTCGATCTCCCGCAGGGGAGCGTGCGGGAGGTGATGGCCGTCCCCTCCTCCGCCGTCATGCGCCACGAAGGGGAGGCGTTCGTGTTCGAGCCGCTCACGGAGGGGCGCTATCGACGCGTCGCCGTCACCACCGGCATCGACAGCGGCGATCTCGTCGAGATCGTCACAGGCCTCCAGGAGGGGGAGCCGGTCGTCGTGGTCGGGGCGTTTGTTCTGAAGAGCGAATGGCTCCTCGAGAAGGAAGATTAGCCGTCGGGCATCTCGGCTCGGGATCTGATCGATTGCCCTCCATGGAGCCCCCAACGGGCCGCCGGGCGGGCGGAGTGCGGGGAGGACGGCGGTGCTTTCAGGCCTCATCGAATGGTCGTTGTCGAACCGGGCCCTCGTGCTCGCGATGTTCATCCTCATGTCGGTGGGGGGGCTCTACGCGGCCACGCAGATCCCCGTCGACGCCGTCCCTGACCTTGTCAATGTCCAGGTCCAGGTCGTGACCGAGGCGGGGACGATGTCGCCGCTGGAGGTGGAGCGCTACGTCACTTACCCGGTCGAATTATCGATGAGCGGCTTGCCGAAGGTCGAGGAGATCCGCAGCATCTCCCGGTTCGGGATCTCGCTGGTGACGATCGTCTTCCGCGAGGGGACCGACATCATGCTCGCCCGCCAACTCGTGGCGGAGCGCCTCCCCGAGGCGAAGGGGCGGATCGCGGTCGGCCATGGCGACCCGAAGCTTGGGACCTTGAGCACGGCCCTCGGGGAGATCCTCCAGTTCGAGGTTCGAGGCACCGGCCACGATCTCATGGAGCTGCGCAGCATCCTCGAGTGGGACATCAGTCCGACGATGCGCGAGGTCTCGGGGGTCACCGACATCAACGCCCACGGCGGCTTTGCCAAGAGCTACCAGGTCGAGATCGACCCCGACCGGATGAGTTCTCAGGCAGTGACGCTCGGGGAGGTGCTGGCGGCCCTCGAACGCAACAACGAGAGCACCGGCGGGGGCTACATCGTCAAGAACGGCGAGCAGCGATTCATCCGTGGCCAGGCCCTCCTCAAGGGCGTCGCCGACATCGAGCAGGTCGTCGTTCGCAGCCCGGCGGGGGGCGTGCCGGTGCTGATCCGCAACATCGGCCGCGTCTCTATCGGGCCTTTGACCCGGCAGGGGGCGGTGACGCGCGGCGGCCGCGGCGAGGTGGTGACGGGGATGGTGATGATGGTCCGGGGGGAAAACAGCCGGCGCGTCGTCGGGGCAGCGAAGGAGAAGCTCGAGGAGATCCGGCGGACGCTGCCGCCGGGGGTCGAGATCGACATCGTCTATGACCGCTCGGAGCTGATCGCGCGGACGCTCGACACCGTGCTCCACAATTTGGCGGAGGGGGGGCTGCTGGTGATCGGCGTGCTCCTGGTCCTCCTCGGGAACGTTCGCGCCGGCCTGATCGTCTCCCTGGCAATCCCACTGTCGATGCTGTTCGCGTCGAACCTGATGTGGGCGACGGGGATCCCGGCGAGCCTCATGAGCCTAGGAGCGATCGACTTCGGGCTCGTCGTCGACAGCTCGGTGATCATGGTTGAGAACTGCGTCCGCCGGCTCGGGCTGGCGGCGCCGGGGGAATCGAAGCTGGCGATCGTCCGCGACGCCGCGATCGAGGTCCGTGGCCCGACGATGTTCGGCGAATTGATCATCGCCGTCGTCTACCTGCCGATCCTGTTCCTCGAGGGGACGGAGGGGAAGCTCTTCCGGCCGATGGCGCTGACCGTGCTCTTCGCGCTCCTCGGCTCGCTCATCATCTCGCTGACCCTCATGCCGGTGCTGGCGGCGACGTTCCTGCGCCGCGAGCCGGAGCACGAGCCACTCCTGATGCGCCTCTTCCACCGGGTCTACCACCCCGTCGCCCGGTTCGCCGTCTGGCATCCGGTGTGGATCTCGCTCGGCGCGGCCGCCCTCGTGGTGGCAACGATCCCCGTCGCGATGCGGCTCGGGGCGGAGTTCATGCCCAGGCTCGACGAGGGGGATCTGCTCGTTGAGGTCAATCGCTTGCCGAGCGCCACGCTCGAGGATTCGGTGCCGATCACGACCCGGATCGAGAACGTGCTGGAGGCGTTCCCCGAGGTCCGGACGGTGTTCTGCAAGACGGGGCGGCCGGAGATCGCCAACGACGTCATGGGGGTGCAGCAGACCGACGTCTGGGTGATGCTCAAGCCGCGCCGGACGTGGCCGGTCGAGGTGTCGCGCGACGAGCTCGTAGGGAGGATGTCGGAGGCCCTCACGGCGGCGGTTCCGGGGGCGAACTTCGGCTTCAGTCAGCCGATCGAGATGCGTGTCGACGAGCTCGTCGCCGGGGTGAAGTCGGATGTCGCCGTGCTCCTCTACGGCGACGACCTCAACACGCTCGGCAACCTGGGAAAGCAGATCGAGCGCTTGCTCCGCGGCATCCGCGGGGCGGAAGACGTGCGGGCCGACTGGCAGGCCAACGTTCCCACCACGCGGATCGATGTCCGCCCCGAACAGCTCGCCCGCCACGGCATCGACGGCGTCGAAGTGATGCGCACGGTGTCGGCGATGGGGGGGATTCCGGCGGGGGTGATCTTTGAGGGGCGGCCGCGCTACCCGCTGGTTTTGAAGTTCCCCCGCCAGTGGCGGGAGGATGCCGAGCTCATTCCGCAAATCCCTGTCGGCACGGCTGCCGGCCGGCCTGTGCCGCTGGGGGAGCTCGCCGATGTCATTAACGAGGAGACCCCCCCTTCGATCGAGCATGAAAACTCGCGGCGGCGGACGTACGTCTCGGCCAACGTCCGCGGCCGGGATGTCGCTGGCTTCGTCGCCGAGGCGCAGGCGGCGGTCGATCGGGAGGTGCGGCTGCCGACGGGCTACACGATCGCCTGGGGGGGCGATTTCGAGAACCTCGTGTCGGCCGGCCGGCGACTGGCGCTCATCACCCCGCTCGTGCTCGGCCTGATCGCCATGCTCCTCTACACGAGCTTCAAGTCGTTTCGTCTGGCGGCGCTGATCTTCTGCGCGGTGCCGGTCGCGGCCTCTGGCGGCGTAGCGGCGCTGGCGCTGCGCGGGATGCCGTTCTCGATCGCGGCCGGCGTCGGGTTCGTCGCCCTGTTTGGCGTGGCGGTGCTCAACGGCCTGGTGTGGGTCAGCGGCGCGGAGCACGCCCGCCAGGAGGGCTTGTCGCCGCGTGAGGCGAGCTTGTTGACCGCCGAGGTCCGCATCCGTCCGGTGCTCATGACGGCACTGGTGGCGAGCTTCGGGTTTCTTCCGATGGCGATGGCAACCAGCGCCGGGGCCGAGATCCAGCGTCCGCTCGCGACGGTCGTGATCGGGGGCATCGTCACGAGCACACTCCTGACGGCGCTGGTCATCCCGGCGATCTATCCCTGGTTCGTCCCCCGGGTCGTCCCCCGGTTCGAGCCGACTTCGCCGCCGGATGTCGCCGGCGATCGCCACGCGGGGTAAAACTTTTACCGCGACAGGCTCGGCCCGCCCGTGGCGGCGGCCTCGTCCTTGCCCCTCCAGCCCGTTCCCCACTCCAGCCCGTTCCCCAGGTTGACCCCCATGACGCTCTCCGAGTTCCAGTCGCTCATCCGGCGGATGTACCACGACAAGGATGCTGCCCGGGGAGTCGAGGGGACCTTCATGTGGCTCACCGAGGAGATCGGCGAACTCGCCACGGCGCTGCGCAGCGGCACCAAGGAGGAGATCGCCCTGGAGTTCGCCGACGTCCTCGCTTGGCTCGTGACGATTGCCAACGTCGTCGATGTCGACCTCGACGAGGCGGTGAAGCGCAAGTACGGCGGGGGGTGCCCGGGCTGCGGACGCCTGGCCTGCACCTGCCCCGATGCGGAGAAGCCCTGATGCTTCCGGCTGCCGAGGCTCCGCCGACTGCCGGCCTGCAGCGCCTCGCGCCGCGGCGTAGCGCCGTCGCGTCGGTGGTGATGTGGTTGGCCTTCCTGGTGGCGTGCGCTGCGGTCCCATCATCTCTTGCCGTCGGGGCCGAGCCCGGGGCGTGGGAGGGAGTGGTCGGGTTCGACGGCGTCTACCGGACCGGCTCCTGGACGCCGCTGCTGATCACGCCGGCGACGGCCACACGCGTCTGGGTCGAGGATCCCGATGGCGAGCTCGTCGGCTACCCGGCCGTGGAGGACACGACAGGGGAAGGGGCGGGCCATGCGCCGTGCCGGTTCCGCGTTCGCTTCGGCCGCCCGGCGGGGCGGGTGCTCGTCGAGGATGATCGCGGGGCCCAAGCCCCCCTCCGCCTGCCGCTACCGCTGGAATCGATCAACGAGGTCCTGCTCGTGATCGGGGATCTGCCGAGCGCGGAACGCGCCGCCCGATTGTTGCAGCAGGAGGATGGCGAGCGGATCCGCGTCGTTGCACTCCCCGATGCCTCGGGGCTGGGGCCAACAGGTCTCGATCTCGACGGGGCCGACGCGATCGTTGTCTGTGGTTCGGCCGTGAAAAGCGCGCCCTCGGCTGCCCTTGCCGGTGTCGATGCGTGGGTCCGACGCGGCGGGAGGCTCGTCTTCCTCGCGGGAGCGTCGGCGGCACCACCGGGCCTGTCGGAGGGGCCGGCGGCGGCCTGGTTGCCGGGGCCCGCGGGGCGGGGAGGGCGCGTGGTGCGGATGGTGCCGCTGCGCCGCTCGGCCGCGATCGAAACCTATTCCAAGGCGGGGCGACCCCTCGATCGCAATGCCCTCGGCGGACTCGAGGTTCCCTTCTTCGAGGATCCGGGGAATATCGATGGAGCGATCGAGGCCTGGGAAGGGAACGCCCCCACCGATCTTCCCCTCGTCGTCCGCCGGGCCCATGGTTTCGGCACCGTCACCTGGGCGGGGATCGATCTTGACCGGGGGGCCTTCCGCAATTGGCAGGGGACCGACTCGCTCCTCGTCGAGCTCCTCGGCGGGCGGTCGGGGAAGGGGGGGAGGTCCGCGGAGGTCAACCGCCAATCGCTCGACCTCGGCGGGCAGTTGCGGATGGCGGTCGATCGCTTCGATGGTGTCCGCCCCGTGCCCTTCGAATGGATCGCCGGTCTGGCCCTGCTCTACGTCGCCTGCCTCTATCCGCTGGAGTGGTGGCTGGTGTCGCGTGGGGGGAGGCCTGGCCTGGCGTGGATCACGCTGCCGACGGTCGTGCTCCTCTTTGCCGGGCTGGTGTGGTGGACCGCGGATCGATGGAAGGGGGCGGAATGGCGCGTTCGTCGGGCCGATCTTGTCGATCTCGACGTCGCGGGGCGGATCGCCCGCGGGACATCCGTTTTCGGGATCTGGTCGCCGGCGAACGCCGTGGTCGACCTCGGCGCGGTCCCGTCGACCGCCGGGCTCGTCGCCGCTGACCGGACGGCGGTCGTCAGTTGGTACGGGGCTGGAGGGCGGGGGATCGGTGCGGTCGACTGTCCAACGGCGCATCCGTCTCTGGCGAGCGCCCCCTACCTGTCGGCCGCGGGGCTCACCGGCCTCGATCGGGTCCCGGTGGCGGCGTCATCGAGCCGGTTGTTCGAGGCGGAGTGGACGGCTCCGCTCAGCGAATTGCCGGTTGTCTCGACCCTTCGGCAGGACGCGCAGGGGACACTCCGTGGCGTCCTCGAGAGCCGGCTCCCGTTCGCGCTTCAGGAGTGTTCCCTGTTTCACGCCGGTTGGACCTACGACGTCGGTGCGTTTGTCCCCGGCACGCGATTCGATCCGGAGTCGGGCAAGGGCCCGCGGACGCTCGCCTCCTTCCTGACCCAAAGCGCCGCCGTCTACGACCGCACGCAGACTCAAGCCTGGCGCGTCGACGATACCGATGTCGAGCGGATCCTCGAGGTGGCCGGATTCCACGCCGCGGCTGGGGGGGCGTCGTACACGTCCCTCAAGGCCGGCCGGTTGGGGCGGATCGATCTCTCGCCGCTTCTCCCCATCGATCGGGCGATCCTCGTCGGCCGTGGTCCGGCGGGAACGGCTTGGTCGTGTGGGGCAGGGGGGGGCGACCCGGGGCCCGCTCCGCCGCTGAACGATTCCCCGGCCGAGGCCACGTGGCGGATCGTCATTCCCTTGGACAAGTTCTCCGTCGAGAAACGCAGCCCATGATCGAGACCATCGACCTGACGAAGAAGTACGGCGATTTCTCCGCTCTGGAATCGCTCGATCTCAAGCTTGAGCAGGGGGACCTGTTCGGTTTCATCGGCCCCAACGGTGCCGGCAAGACAACGACCATCAGGATCCTCGCCACGCTGCTCTCGCCGACCTGGGGCGAGGCCTACGTCTGTGGCCATTCGATCTACACCCACCCCAGGGAGATCCGCCGCGCGATCGGTTACATGCCCGACATCTTCGGGGTGTACGACGACATGCGTGTCATCGAGTATCTGGAGTTCTTCGCCGCCGCCTACCGGATTGCCGGGCCGGAGCGTCGCCGCGTTGCCGAGCGTTCGCTGGAACTGGTCGATCTAACGGTCAAGCGCGACGAGCTCGTGACAAGCCTGTCACGCGGGATGACGCAGCGGCTGGGGCTGGCCCGCGTTCTCCTCCACGACCCGCAGGTCCTCCTCCTCGACGAACCGGCCAGCGGGCTCGACCCCCGGGCCCGGATCGAGATGCGCGGCCTGCTCAAGCGACTCCAGGGGCTCGGCAAGACGATCCTCGTCAGCAGCCACATCCTTCCGGAGCTCGCCGACATCTGCAATCGGGTCGGGATCATCGAGTATGGGCGGCTGCTGGCCTGCGGCGACGTCGGCGACCTCCTCGCGCAGGTCCGCGGTCGCCCTGTCATCCGGATCCGCGTCGCCGGTCCTCCTGAACCGGCCGCGAAGGTGGTCGAGAAGAGCCCCGAAGCGGACAAGGTCGCCGTCCGCGACGGCGAGGTGCTCGTGACGCTTGCCGCCGGGTGCGATGACCCGTCGCCGCTGGCGGCCCGGCTTGTTGCCGAGGGATTCCGGCTCCAGTCGATGCGGGAGTCGGAGGTGAATCTGGAAACGGCCTTTCTCGAGATCACCCGCGGGTCGCTCGGCCGGCCGGCCGTGGAGGGCGACCGGGCTGCCGACCCGGCCCCGTGATCACCGGCTAAGGCGCCTGGGGCGCGTGGGATGGCGCAGGAAGGACGGGGGGAGATTGGTAGACTCGCTAGAGGCGTTCACTGACGCGGGTTGCCAGGCATCAGGCACGTCATCCAACAGGCTGTGAGGGAGGGGCGGAGATGGATCGCAAGGGAGTCGGTCGATCAGGGTGGCGCGGGATCGCAGGGCAGGGGAGGGGGGCCGTCGCGGCTGTTGCAGTGACGCTTGCCGCCTTCTTTTCGTCCCCTCACGCCGCCGCCCAGCCGGGGGCGCCGGCAGCCAAGCGCCCCGCCGCTCAGCCGCTAGCGCCGCCGGGTGAGGCTCCCCTCGACACGCCGGAGGGGACGCTCGGCTATGCCCTCGGCCTCCGCATCGGCAGTCAGATCGCCGCCGACTTCCGGGCCCAAAAAGCCCCGTTTGATTTTGCCGCGCTGGCGCAAGGGCTCTCCGATGCCGTCCGTGGCACCCCGCCGCGGCTTCCTGACGAGCAACTCACTGCCGCGCTCCAGGCGTTCGAGGCCCGAATGCAGCAGGAGCGGGAGAGCTTCCGCCAGCAGATGGTGGAGAAGGGCAAAGCGAACCGGGCGAAGGCCGCGCAGTTTCTCGCCGCCAACAAGGGCAAGAAGGGGATCGTGACGCTCCCCAGCGGGTTGCAGTACGAGGTGCTCCAGGCCGGGGACGGGCCGAAGCCAAAGCCGACCGACGTTGTCTCGACCCACTACCGCGGCACGCACCTCGACGGGAAGCAATTCGATGCCAGCGATCCGGCGCAGGGGCCGTTGCGGTTCCCGGTCCAGCAGGTGATCCCCGGGTGGCAGGAAGCGCTGGCGCTGATGCCGGTGGGTTCGAAATGGCGGCTGTGGGTGCCACCCGACCTGGGCTATGGCGACGAGGGTTCACCCCCCGTGATCGAGCCGGGGGAGGTCCTCGTCTTCGAGATGGAATTGCTCGGGATCGAAGCGGCGAAGTAACGGCGGCGAGACGGGGCTGACCAAGACCAGAGGGCGGCCATGAAGCGGGCGTGGGTGTGGGGAAGTTTTGCGGCGGCGGTGATGCTGGCATCGGCCACGGTGCCAGCGGCGCCCCCCGATGCCACCGCCGAACGGATGAGAAGCCTGCGGGAGCGGATGGCGCTGGAGGACATCGCCGCCGGTGGGGTCACCGATCCCCGTGTCCTCGAGAGCATGCGGACAACTCCGCGGCACGAGTTCGTCCCCCCGCCGCAGCGCCACCTCGCCTACGTCGACATGGCGCTGCCGATCGGCGAGAAGCAGACGATCTCCGGGCCGTTCGTCGTTGCCTACATGACCGAGCGGCTCGAGCCACGGCCCACCGATCGGGTCCTCGAGATCGGCACCGGCAGCGGCTACCAGGCGGCGGTGCTCGCGCCCCTGGTCAAGACGGTCTACTCGATCGAGATCAACAAACCGCTCGGCGAGAAGGCCGCGCGGATCCTCGCCCGACTCGGCTACAAGAACGTGATCACGAAGATCGGCGACGGCTTCCAGGGATGGCCGGAGCATGCCCCGTTCGACAAGATCATCGTCACCTGTTCTCCCGAGGAGATCCCCCAACCGCTCGTGGAGCAGTTGGCCGAAGGGGGGCGGATGGTGATCCCGGTTGGCGAGCGCTATGACCAAATGCTCGTCCTCCTCACGAAACGGAACGGGGAGATGGTGCGCGAGTCGCTCGTGCCGAGTCTGTTCGTCCCGATGACCGGCGCGGCGGAGGAGGCGAGGGTCGTGCAGCCCGACGGCACCCGACCGGCGATCGGCAATGGCGGCTTCGAGGATCTCCTGCCCGGGGTGGAGGTGCCGATGTCGTGGTATTACGGACGGCAAATGGAGCTTGTCGAGGCGCCCGACGCCCCGGAGGGGACACGCTTCCTGCGCCTGGAGAATGCCGAGAAGGGGAGGCCCGCCCAACTCTTCCAGGGGTTTGCGGTCGACGGTCGTGCGATCGGCCGGTTGGCGGTTTCGCTCGAGGTCCGTGGCGAATCGCTCCGCGAGGGCTCTTCGCCAGAGGAACTGCCGGCCCTCGGCGTCCAATTCTTCGACGAACGGCGAACCCGGTCGGCGCGGGCGCTGCTCCCGATGGGGAAGGGGACGTTTCCCTGGAGGCACCTGCAGGGGACCCTGACAGTGCCCGTCTGGGCGCGGGAGGCGATCGTCCTGGTGGGGATGCTGGGGGGAACCGGCAGGCTCGAGGCGGATGACGTCCGCATCGAGGGGATCGCCCGCTGATGGCGGCACGGCGCCGGCTTCGGTCCGGGGCCTAGCCTCCCCGATGGCGCTGGTCTGGCAGCCAGAAAGGCGTCCCCTTGCGGCCTTGTTTGGGGATTGGTGGGCTCACTCTCCGGATCGGTTCATTCGGGGGAATGAGCTGATAGGACGGGGTGGCTTCCGTGCGTCGCCCTTCCTATCCGGCACAATCCGCCCATCTTTCATGGGGCTGGTCGTCAAACGCAACCCCGTTTGCCTAAACTGCTTGCTTTGCCCGACCGGCAAATTATCTTTGCCACATGCGGTCGGTACGGCACCCGGTCAGCGGGTTCCGGGCGCGGGGCGGTCCCTTCCAGTTCACCTTGCTTCACCTCCACCATCCACTCATTCACCGGAGAGAGATCCTGATGTCGGTCCTTCGTCACAGCGGCAAGTTTGCCGGAATTGTCACCTTCCTCGCGGTCGTCGCGACCGCCTGCGATGCGCATGCCGGTTGGCACCATCGCTACAGCGCTTCCAACGGCTCGTCCGGCGGGAGCTCGGGCGGTTCGTCGGGCGGTGGCTCGTCTGGTGGCTCGTCTGGTGGCTCCTACGGGGGTTCGTCGGGCGGTTCATCGGGCGGCTACGGTGCCGGCGGTTCGTCCGGTAGCGCGTACGGGTCGTACGGATCGTACGGCGGTTCGGCGGGTGGTTCGAAGGGCGGCCTCTTCGCCCACCACGCCCAGAAGAAGGCGATGCGGGCCTACCGCCACGGTAGCTCGGGCGGGAGCTCGGGGGGCTCGTCGGGCGGGAGCTCGGGCGGTTCCTACGGGGG
>JBAWVV010000122.1:0-11227 GCA_037147115.1 Planctomycetia bacterium
AGCGCGGGCGTTTTTCCATCCTTCTTGCCTCCGTCCTCGGCGGGGATGGTGTCGGACAGCGGGGGGCCGCCCGGCAACGGTTCGCCCTGCGAAGCGGGGGCCCGCCGGCGGGTGTTGCGCTGGTCGAAGGCATCCTCGAGCACGTGGATCGGCTTGGCCTGCGCCGGCGTGAACAGCCAGCGAGCGAGCACCTGGCCGGCGCAGGAAAGCTCGATTCGGCCGACGCCGCCACGGACGCGGACGTCGAGACAACTGGCCTCGTCGAGCAACCAAGCATGGAGGCCGTCTGGCGACTGCGTCGCCCCGTCGGCGGAAGCCGGATTGTCGCCAAGCAGACGCCGGTCGGTGAGCGCCAACCAGCCTTCCGTAAAATGCAGGTCGCGATCGAGATCGAAACGGGCGGTCGCCACCAGTCGTTCGCCCGGAAGGAGCTCGATCCGTTCTGCGATCGGCGCCACCGGCGGGCGGCGGTGCGCGGCCGATCCGCCTGCCGCGGGACGGTCCGTTCGGTCGGGAGACGATGGAGCAGGAGAGGATGAGGAGGAGCGGGTCACGAAGGGATTCGTCGCAAACGTGAGGGAAAACCCGGCTGAGGCGGCCATGCCGGCGCAGCCCGGCAGCGGCCACCCGGGAGAAGATGTGACCCGCCGCTGTCCGAATCAACCGTACACCATCCGCGGCCTGTGCCGCAGCGAGGCGTTGAAAAAAACGGGAGGGAGCGGGGAAATAATTTCAAGTTTCCGGGAAGAATCTACCCGGGCCGACCGGCTGCGGGAGCTTCGCCCGTCTCCGGATCGGCTCGCTGCCGACAGATTTTTCCCGCGGAAAACTCCCATCCACCGGCCGGTTCGCCGGGCCGCGGTGGGCTTGGCATAAAAACTGCAGATCGAGTTCTTCGTCGCCGACGATTCGCATTTCGCTCATGGAAGCGTAGACTTGGCGACGGTGTTGGTGATTCGCCGGTGATCCCCGGTGGATTCTGGCACGCTCCGGTTCGGTGGTTCGTGAGCTCACGGTGATTGCGGTCGCTTCGGCGGCCCGATGGCCGGCAGACTCGCCCCGATCCGAGTCGGGGTGTTTTGATTCAAGGTGCCGGAGGGAACGGGCATCGCGCTCAAGCGTGCGTCCGTGTGACGCGCGGCGATGTCAGACGGCCCTCTGGTGGGGGAAAACTTCGACCCATGGCCATCACGGCCGGTTCGTTGTCGGTCATTCGTCGGCTGCCGCGGAAGGATCTCGATTCTTTCCGCTGCGACGACGGTCGGCTTCCTGCCGTGGGCTTTTCAGCCCCCGGGAGCGTTGCCAAGGTCTTTTTAGGCCGCTTCCGACCCCTCGTGGGTCGCGGCCGAACCGCCCTTCCAAGCCCTGGCGGATTCCGCCATGGCCCTGGGGGAAGTGGCTTTTGCGGGCGTGGCTTCGTGGTGACGGCCCGGCTCTTCGGGCCCTCAGCGGTGACGGGATGCTCTTCCCGTCCACCGATCTCACTTCCATTGCCGGGGTGCTGGGCGCCGCCCTGACGGCTTCCACCAACACCTCGTTTGATGGTTCCTGCTACCAACCGCTCTGGTCCGGCGACGCGCCGGCCCGGAAGCCTGCGATCGGTGCAGCCTCCTCCCACAAGGGTCGCCGGAATGTCCGGTGGCCGGGAAGAGACGCACCCCCAACCAGCCGACGCACGCGTCTGCGCCTCGGCCTGAAGTCACAAGCCCATCCATGGAGATCACGTCTGTCCGGGTTCTTCGCGGTCCGAACCAGTGGACATGGTTCCCGGTCATCGAGGCGATCGTTGACCTCGGCCGGCTCGAGGAGTTTCCCTCCAACACGCTTCCCGGCTTCAACGAGCGGGTCATCGAGTGGCTGCCGACGATGGTCGAGCACCGCTGCTCGATCGGCACCCGGGGCGGATTCTTCCAGCGGCTCAGCACCGGCACCTGGATGGGGCATGTCCTCGAGCATGTGACGATCGAGCTGCAGTCGCTCGCCGGGTGTGTCGTGCAGTACGGCCGGGCCCGCGAGACCTCGACCGCCGGTGTGTACCGGGTCGTGGTCGAATATAAGGAAGAGGCCTTCGCGATCGAGTGCCTCCACACCGCCCACCGCCTCATCGGCTGCGCCATCTCGGGCGATCCCTTCGACATCGCTGCCGAGATCCGTCGCCTCCGCGCGCTTCTCCTCGACGTCCAGCTCGGGCCCAGCACCCGGTCAATCGTCGAGGCCGCCACGGCCCGCGGCGTTCCTCACTGCCGGCTCACCGCCGGCTCGATGGTCCGGCTCGGCATCGGTGCCAAGCAGCGACGGATCGTCGCTGCGGAGAGCGACCGCACCAGCGCGATCGCGGAATCGATCGCCCAAGACAAGGAACTGACCCGGAAGCTCCTCGCCGAGGCGGGGATTCCCGTCCCCGAGGGGCGGCCGGTGACCGACGCGGCCGACGCCTGGGCGGCGGCGGAGGAGATCGGGGCCCCGGTCGTCGTCAAGCCGCGCTACGGCAATCAGGGGCGCGGTGTCTCGGTCAATCTTATGACGCGCGAGGAGGTCGAGCAGGCCTGGAAGGTGGCTCGCGAGGAGGAGTCGACGATCGTTGTCGAACGCTCCTGCCATGGGCAGGACTACCGGCTGCTCGTCGTCGGTGGGGCGTTGGTGGCCGCGGCGCGGCGCCATCCGCCGACGGTCGTCGGCGATGGGAGGTCGACGGTGCGCGAGCTCGTCGATGCTGTCAATCAGGACCCGCGCCGGTGCGGCGACCACGCCGGCAGCTTGAGCCCCGTGCCCCTTGACGAGGTCGCGCTGGCGGTGCTCCGCGACCAGGGGCTCGATGTTGGGATGGTTCCGGCCGACGGTCAGACCGTGGTTCTACGGCGCAACGCCAACCTCTCCACCGGCGGAACCTCCGAGGATGTCACCGACACTGTCCACCCGGAGGTCGCTGCCCGGGCGATCGAGGCGGCGCGGATCATCGGCCTCGATATCGCCGGCATCGATTGCATGGCGACCGACATCTCCCGGCCACTGGAGTTGCAGGGGGGGGTGTTCATCGAGGTCAACGCCGGCCCTGGCCTGCGGATGCATCTTGAGCCGGCCGTCGGCAAGCCGCGCGATGTCGGGGCCGCGATCATCGACACGCTCTTCGCGCCAGGCGATGACGGTCGGATCCCCGTTGCGGCGGTGACCGGCACCAACGGCAAGACGACGGTCGTTCGACTCCTCTCCCACATCGCCACCGTCGGCGGCGCCATCGTCGGCACGACCTGCACCGAGGGGATCTGGGTGGGGGGGCGGAAGATCGACAGCGGTGATTGCAGCGGTCCGCAGAGCGCCCGCCGCGTGCTCGCCAACCCTTCGGTCACCACGGCGGTCTTCGAGACGGCCCGCGGCGGCATCCTCCGCGAGGGCTGCGGGTTCGATGCCTGCGATGTCGGCGTCGTCACGAACATCGGCTCAGGCGACCATCTCGGCATGGCCGATATCGATACCCCCGAGAAGCTCGCCTGGGTGAAGGGGGCGGTCGTTCAGTCGGTACGGAAAACCGGTGCCGCGGTGCTCAACGCCGCCGATCCGCTCGTTGTCGACATGCAGAAGTGGTGCTCTGGCCAGGTCGTTTACTTCTCGCTCGACCCCGATCTCCCCTTGGTGGTCGAGCATCTGGCGCAGGGGGGCCTGGCGGCGACGGTCCGCGACGGCTGGATCGTCCTCTGCGACGGCCCGCGGGAGACGCGCCTGGCGCATCTCGACCGCGTGCCGCTGGTCCATCGCGGGGCGATCGGCTTCCAGGTCGAGAACGTCCTGGCGGCGGCGGCGGCGGCCTGGCGGCTAGGTGTGCCGCTGGAGCTTGTCCGCCTCGGTCTGGAGAGCTTTCCTGCCGGCCGGACCGGATCGCCGGGGCGCTTCAATCTCCTCTCCCTCGACGGGGTCGGGATCGTCTGTGATTACGGTCACAACCCCGCCTCACTCGAGCAGATCTGCACCGCGATGGCACGCTTGCCCCACGATCGTCGCACGGCCGTTTATTCCGCTGCCGGCGACCGCCGCGACGCCGACATCCTCGATCAGGGGCGGATGCTCGCCCGGCACTTCGAGCGCGTGGTGGTCTACGAGGATGCCTACACCCGCGGGCGCCAGCCGGGTGAGATCACCCGCCTGATCGCGCAGGGGGTGGCGGAGGGAGCGCCGGCAGGGCGGACGGTGGAGGTCGCATTCGGCGGTGATTGGGCCGCGTCCGCGGCCATGGTCCTCGACGCGGCCCGGCCGGGGGATCTCATCCTCCTCCAGCCCGATACGATCGAGCAGACGATTCCCTGGCTCCATGCCCGCTACGGCAGCCGGATGCGCGAGACGACCTTCGACGAGCTCGGCGGCGCTGCGGTTGGCGGCCCGCACGAGCGACAGCCCGGACCGACCGAGCCGGTCGAGGTGCGAACGGGGCGGCTCGGGCGCGGGATCCACGCCTCGCGGCCGATCGCCGCCGGCGAGACGATCCTCCGCGCGTGGGGGCCGATCCTGGCAAAGCGGAGCCGCCACACGATGCAGGTCGACGCGACCACGCACGTCCTCCCCGACGGGGTGATCGTCCACACGAATCATTCCTGCGAGCCGAACTGCGTTGTCCGGATCCGCGCCGGGGAACGTGAGATCCTCCTTGAGGCCCTCCGGGCGCTGGCCATCGGCGAGGAGCTGACGGTCGATTACGACACGTTCGAATATGAGGTCGAGCATCTCGGTGGACCGTGCCGGTGTGGGGCGGTGAAGTGCCGTGGCCGGGTGACGGGCTACAAGCACCTCTCGGCAGAGGTGAAGGCGCGGTGCAGTGCAATGGTGGCCGACTACCTCCGGGCGATGGATGCCGAGGTGCCGCTCCCCTACGGGGCCTAACGCCCCTCCTACTTGATCCCGGCAGGGCGACGGTCGAGGGCTCCGCGGACGCCGAGCTGCTCCGGGTGGCGGGCGATTTTGTCGGTGAACACCCGGACGTCGTCGACGATCGGCCGCAGTTCGAGCGTGAGGTGGTTGACGTTGGCAACGGCCATCGCCAGTTCGTCGTAGACCTTCGGATCGTTGACAAGCTTGCCGAGGGTTCCCTGCGAGTCACCGAGGGCCTTGGCGAACGACGCGATCTCCTGGAGCACGGAATCGAGCCGGCCGATGGTCTTGTCGATCTGGGCGACCATCTCCCCGCCGCGCTCGCCGAGCGGCTTGGTGAGCCCCTCGAGGTTTCGCAGGTTGCGGTCGGCGGTCTCGACGGTCGCGCCGATCCCCTTCACGGTGCTCTTCAGTTCGCCGATCACCTCGGGCAGGGAGCTGATCGTGTCGAGGATCTCCTCGCGGGCGGCAGCGTTGCCGACGACGGCGTTGATGTTGGTCATCGCCAGTGAGAATTGGTCGAGCGTCGCTTCGGTCTTCTTCACGAGCTGTTGGAAGCGGTCTCCGCTCTCGGGATTGAGGAGCGTGCGGTCGAGGTTTGCCGAGAGGCGGTTGACCGATTCACTCGCCTGGACGAGCGAATCGAGTGCCAGGCCGAGCTTCGGCTCGAGTGACGCGAAGACATCGAAAGGATTCCGGGCCGCAGTACCGCGGAGAATGTCGTTCTGCCCCACCTTCTCCCGTTGGGGCTTGATGATTCCGGGGACGAGCGAGATCTCGGCGTCGCCGAGGATCGAGCCGGAGATCTGCGCTTCCTCGTCCTTGTAGATCGGGACGGCGGAGTCGATGTCGGCGACGACGTTCACCCCCCCCTTCTCGTCGAGGGCGACGTTTGTCACCCGCCCCACGAGGATGCCGTTCTTGCGCACGGGTGTCCCGGGAGTCACGCCGCGGGCATCGGAGAAGTTCATCCGCAGCGGATAGGTGCGCTGGACGAGCGACGGGAGGTCGCCGAAGAGGACAATGAGAATGCCGGCAATGATGGCCGTGGCGAGCACCATCACGCCGACGCGGAATTGCATGACTCGGTCGCTCATGATTCGTCTCCGGACGCTACCGCCCCCTCCCCGTCGGTGGTCGCTACGGTGGCCGGCCCGGCAGCGCGCTCCTGTTCATCCCGCAGTTCTGTGAGCCGGTTGCCGGCCCGCCCCTCGACGAACTGGCGGATCCGCGGATCGCGGCAGCGGTCGAGCTCTGCTGGCGTCCCCTCGAACACGATCTGGGAATCGGTCGGGCCCACTCGAAAGAGGGGGTAAAGCATGATGATCCGGTCGGCCACCTTCCTCGCGGTGTGCATGTCGTGAGTGACGACGACGCTCGTCACACCGCCGCGGTGGCTGACGCGCAGGATCAATTCGTTGATCACATCGCTCATGATCGGGTCGAGGCCGGTGGTTGGCTCGTCGTAGAGAACGACCGGTGGCTCGAGGGCCAGCGCCCTGGCTAGGCCTGCCCGTTTCCGCATCCCTCCGGAGAGCTCTACCGGCTTCTTCGCCGCGGCCGACCGGGGGAGCCCGACCTCGGCGAGGAGATCATCGACGATCTCGACGACCTGCGACTCGGGGATCCGCGTGTGCTCGCGGAGTGGGAAGGCGATGTTGTCGAAGATCGAGAGGCTGTCGAACAGCGCCGCCCCCTGAAACACGAATCCGTACCGGGTGCGGACGCCGGCGACCTGCCGGTCGGTGAGCCGGGAGAGTGATTTCCCCTCGAAGCGGATCTCCCCTGCCGAGGGCCTGACGAGGCCGATGAGCGTCTTCAAAAGGACCGTCTTGCCGCAGCCGCTCTCGCCGAGGATCACGACCGTCTCCGCGGCCCCGATCGAGAGGCTGATGTCACGGAGCACCTGCTGGCTGCCGAACCGCACCGAGACATGATCGACCTCCAGGACCGGGCCGGTGGCTCGGTCAGTGGCGGCGGTGGTGGCAGCAGGGGCGGGCATGGTGGCTGTCGGGGGAGGTCGGTCGAGCGTGGCTCGAGCGGGTCAGAGGAGGCGGCGCGGCCCCTCCGGGCGGAAGAAGTCGTGGACGTTGTTGAGCCACATCCCCATGAAAAGGTCGAGGACGAGAATCAGGACGAACGAGTGGACGAAAGCATTCGTGGCGGCGCGGCCGACCCCTTCGGCGCCCGGCTCGCTGTGGAAGCCGTGGTGGCAGCTCACCAGCGCGATCGCCGCACCGAAGAACAAGCTCTTGAAGATTCCCGTGAGGAAGTCAAAGGCGTCGACGTACTCGCGGGAGTTGTTCCAGTAGTGGTGATAGTCGATTCCGAGGACGATGTTGGAGTAGAGATAGCCCCCCAGCACCCCCATGAAGTCGGCCATCACCGTCAGGGTGGGGATCAGAATCAGGCAGCCGAGAAAGCGGGGAACGACGAGGTAGTAGAGCGGGTTGGCCCCCATGCTCTCCAGGGCATCGATCTGCTCGGTGACGCGCATCGTCCCCAGCTCCGCCGCCATGGCGCTCCCCACTCTCCCGGCGAGCATCGTGGCGGCGAGCACCGGACCGAGCTCGCGGACGAGCGAGAGATTGATCACGGAGCCGAGGCGCGTCTCGAGGCCGAGGGCCTTGAACTGGGCGTAGCTCTGGACGGCGAGGACCATCCCGATGAACAGGCCGGTGAGGGCGACGACCGGGAGCGACAGGACCCCGATCTGGTAGAAGGCGGGGAGGAGAACATCCCGGCGCTGGCGGCGGACGAAGATCCAGCCGAGTGTCCGCAGGGCGAAGAGGGTCACATCCCCGATGCCGGCGACATGGTCGAGGACAACCGCGCCGAGGGTGGCGATCAGACCGGCGAGCCAGTCGGCGACCCCGCCCGACGGGGTCGGCAGGGGGCCGTTTTCGGTGAGGTCGGTAGGGGCTGATGCCATGGCGGTGCGGCCGCGCTTGCGGCGCGGTTCTCCTTACCGGTGGCATCGGATGGAACGGCTCGGCAACTTGAGCCGGTCGTGCCGGTCGGGAAGAAGACCGGCAGGATGGGGGAAAGGCGGCGGATGGGGTGGCCGTCACCGCTGCCGTCGGAAGCCGGGAGGGTGCACCTCGTTCAGTCTAGAATGGTTTTCAGGCCTACGTCCTGGGAGCAAACCATGCACCGCGCGAGTCTTGCCGATGCGACAACAACCTTGAACTCCCTCCTCGACCGCGTTCGGCGCGGCGAGACCGTTCTCATCCTCGATGGCCAAGCACCCGTGGCGAGATTGGGACCGGTCGGCCCGGACGACGCGGCGGCGGATGGCGGGGATTGGATGGCGACACTCGTCCGGGACGGGTTGCTCGCTCCCGCTCGCAAACCACTCTCTGCTGGTGAAATCCCTCGGCCCTTGAAAGCAACGAGCGGCGTGAGTGTCGTCGCTGCCCTCCTCGCCGACCGTGAGGAATAGCCGATGCGCTACTGGGATGCTTCGGCGCTCGTGGCCCTGCTTGTGGAAGAGCCCTCGACTTCCTCTGCCCGCGCGGCACTCACCGAGGATGCCGGGATCGTGACGTGGTGGGCCTCACGGATCGAATGCGCCTCTGCCATCGCTCGGCTCGAACGATCCGCGGCGCTCTCATCTTTTGATGCCGCGAGAGCGCTCGACATCCTCCGCACGCTCGCCGACGGATGGCATGAGGTCCTCCCCTCGGAGGCATTGCGCGAAACGGCCTGCAGACTGCTCCGCATTCATCCCCTGCGGTCCGCCGACGCAATGCAACTCGCCGCAGCGACCGTGATGGCGGGTGGGCAGCCAGGCCGAACCGGGTTTCTCTGTTTCGATCGGCGGCTCCGCGACGCCGCTGAACACGAGGGATTCCTGGTTGGCCCTTGAATGCCGGGTGTCCGCTGGGTTTTTTGGCAAAGAGATGCCCAGTCAGGCGCTGCATAGATGCCGTCACGGCTGCCGGCGTCGTCGACGTCTTCGCGGCGCGACGACAGGAATCGGCGCAGACCCCCCCCTGAACGGGCACCCCAGAAATGAGCGGGGCCGGCGCTCGTCGCGCCGGCCCCGGATGGGTCAGTCTCTTCGTGGAACCGTAGCCGGGAGCTACTCGCCCTTGGCCTCGCTGTCACCCGCCGGCACTGCCGCCACCGGTTCGGCAGTGACGACGCCGACGAACTTCAGTTGCTTCTTGTCGGCGACCTCGATGCAGTCGACCTGGATCGTGTCCTTGCCGATGAACTCCCCCTTGAGAAGCTCTTCGGAGACCGGATCCTCGATGTAGTTCTCGATCGCACGGCGCAGTGGCCGGGCGCCGAAATCGGTGTCGGAGCCCTTCTTGATGAGGAACTGCTTCGCCCCTTCGGTCAGCTCCAGCTTCAGACCGCGTTCGTCGAGTCGCTCGCGGACCTTTGCCAGCTCGATGTCGATCACCTTCTTGAGATCTTCGACGGTCAGGTGGTGGAAGACGATCACGTCGTCGACACGGTTGAGGAACTCCGGGCGGAAGAACTTCTCGATCCGCTCGTTGACGCGCTTCTTCATGCTGTCGTAGCCGGCGTCGTCGTCAGGCTTCTGGAAGCCGAAAGCCGATTCGTTCTTGATCGCCTCGGCCCCGGCGTTCGTCGTCATGATCAGGATCGTGTTGCGGAAGTCGACATTCCGGCCGAAGCTGTCGGTCAGCCGCCCCTCCTCCATCACCTGGAGGAGCATGTTGAAGACGTCCGGATGGGCCTTCTCGAGCTCGTCGAGGAGCACCACCGAGTAGGGGCGGCGGCGGATCTTCTCCGTCAATTGCCCCCCCTCCTCGAAGCCGACGTAGCCCGGCGGCGCGCCGATCAGCCGGCTGACATTGTGCTTCTCCATGTATTCGCTCATGTCGATCTGAATGAGCGCGTCGGCATCGCCAAACATGAACTGCGCCAGTGCCTTGGCCAGAAGCGTCTTCCCCACGCCGGTCGGCCCGGCGAAGATGAAGCAGCCGGTTGGGCGCTTCGGATCCTTGAGCCCGGAGCGACTGCGGCGCACGGCCTTGGCGATGCTCTTGATCGCCTCGTTCTGGCCGATAACCCTCGTGTGGAGCTCGTCCTCCATCGCCATCAGACGCTTGCTGTCCTCGGTCGACATCCGCGTCAGCGGGATTCCGGTCATCTTCGAGACGACCTCCGCTACCACCTCCTCGTCGACAACGCCGTCGGCCTCGCGCGACTTGTCGCGCCAGTCGCGGGTCATGTTTTGCTTCTTTTTCTTGAGCTTGTCGGCCTGATCGCGCAGGGCCGCTGCCTTCTCGAAGTCTTGGTTGGCGACCGCCTCCTCCTTCTCCTTGTTGAGGCGCTCGACCTCCTCGTCGATCTCCTTGAGATCCGGCGGCTTGGTCATCGCCTTGAGGCGGACGCGGGCCCCGGCTTCGTCGATGACGTCAATCGCCTTGTCGGGGAGGCAGCGGCCGGTGATGTAGCGGCTGGAGAGCTCCACAGCGCTCTCCAGCGCCGCATCGGAGATCTGCACGCGGTGGTGCGATTCATACCGGTCACGCAGCCCTTTGAGGATCTCGACCGCCTCCTTCTTCGTCGCCGGCTCGATCATGATGATCTGGAAGCGCCGGTCGAGGGCCGAATCCTTCTCGATGTACTTGCGGTATTCGTCGAGGGTCGTGGCCCCGATGCATTGGATCTCACCACGGGCGAGGGCCGGCTTGAGAACGTTCGAGGCGTCGATCGCCCCCTCGGCGCCGCCGGCCCCGACGAGCGTGTGGAGCTCGTCGATGAACAAGATCGTGTTCTTGGCGCGGCGGACCTCGTTCATCACCGCCTTGATCCGTTCCTCGAACTGCCCGCGATACTTCGTGCCGGCGACCATCATCGCCAGATCGAGGACCACGATCCGCCGGTCGGCGAGGAGTTCGGGGACATGGCCGTCGATGACGCGCTGGGCGAAGCCCTCGACGATCGCCGTCTTACCGACGCCGGCCTCGCCGAGGAGGACGGGGTTGTTCTTGGTGCGGCGGCAGAGGATCTGGATCGCCCGCTCGATCTCGTTCTCCCGGCCGATGACCGGATCGAGCTTCCCCTGACGGGCCAATTCGGTGAGGTCGCGGCCGAAGCTATCCAGCGCTGGGGTCTTGCTCTTCCCCGCCTTCGGTGTGGCCTCGCCGCTGCCGCTGGCCCCGGCGCCCGACGTCGCCCGACCACCGAGCCCGGCGCGTTCGCCCCCTTCCCCCTCCATGCCGTGGCCGAGGAGATTGAGGACCTCCTCGCGCACGTCCTCGAGCTTCAGCCCGAGGTTCATCAGGACCTGGGCCGCCACCCCCTCCTGCTCCCGGAGTAGCCCCAGAAGGATGTGCTCGGTGCCGACGTAGTTGTGGTTGAGGTTGCGGGCCTCCTCCATCGAGTA